>JANNED010000271.1:0-12554 GCA_031388245.1 Variovorax sp. | reverse complement strand
GCTGGTGGCGCTGATTTTGCGCGGCGTGGCTTTTGAGTTTCGCGTGAAAGCGCAAGCGGCCTATCGCCCTTGGTGGGATCGGGCGTTTTATGCAGGCTCGCTGGGCGCTGCGCTATCGCAAGGCTGGATGCTGGGCAGCTATATCCTCGGTTTTGAAGGCGGCTGGGCAGGCCATGCTTTTGCCGCGCTGATTGCGATGTGTTTGGCCGCTGGCTATGCACTGTTGGGCGCGACGTGGTTGGTTTTCAAAACCGAAGGCAGCTTGCAGTTGCAGGCCGTGAAGTGGGCGCGTGGCGCATGGCTGCTGACTGCTTTGGGTGTGCTGGCCATCTCGGTGGCCACGCCGTTGATCAGCGAGCGCATCTTTGCCAAGTGGTTCGCCTTGCCTTACATCGTGTTGCTCGCTCCCGTGCCGATCATGACGGCCTTGCTGTTCTTCATCATTCACCGCAGCTTGTCTCGCCTGCCTACTCGTTTGAGCCTTGGCAATGCTTACGGCGATTGGATTCCGTTTGCAGCGACAGTTGGCATTTTCATTCTTGCCTTCTACGGCCTGGCCTACAGCTTGTTTCCTTACCTCGTGATTGATCGCATGACGATCTGGCAAGCTGCGACATCGCCCGAATCGCTCAAGATCATTCTGGCCGGCGCACTCGTCGTGTTGCCCATGATCATCGCCTACACCGTGGTCGTGTACCGCATTTTCTCTGGCAAAACACAAGCCATGAGCTACGGAAATTAATGTTGAAAGAGCAAGGCCTCGCGCGTCTTGGGTGTCGCGAGTTGAGCCAGCCACCAAGCCAAAGCTTTGCCTAAAGTGCCGCGCTCTGGGGTGTGCCAAGCGTAATTGACCTTTGGTGCGCGCGGAATGCGCTCTGTAGCAAGCAGCACGAGACGGCCGGTTTCGATGTAGGGCTGCGCAATGCAATGGGGCACGAAGCCGCAGCCCAAACCGCGCAGTTGGGCATCAAGTTTGTCGGGCATGGTGCTCACGGTGAGCACATCTTGGCCGGGCAAGATGCCCACCGACACGGTCTGCTTGCGGCGTGTGGAATCGGCCACCGCCACGATGCGATGCTGCTGGATGATCGCGTCTTGCAATGGCTGCTTGGCCAAGGCCAGCGGGTGATGTGGCGCCACGGCGAACACAAACGGCACATCGCCAATCGGTTTGGCTTGGACACCCGCTTGCGCCATCCCTTCCACCACACCGCCAATGGCCAAATCCGCTTGGCCATCGAGCAAGGCATGCCACGTGCCCGAAAGCGTTTCGCCTTGGATGCGCAGACGCGTGGGTGGCGCGCTGGCGATCTTCAAATCTTTGGCTTGCGAATGCACATCACCGCTCACAAAAAACGCCTCGCACAGCTCAAACATCACGCGCTTAGAAATCAAGCTGTCTACTGCAATGGTCAGCTGCGGCTCCCAGCCCGTGGCCACGCGCTGCACGCGCCGCGCCACCGCATCGAGCTCTTGCAACACGCGCTCGCCGCCTTGCAGCAGCTCTTGGCCAGCGGGTGTGATGCGGGCTTGTCGCGCCGTGCGATCAAACAGCAAGACATCCAGTGCATCCTCGATTTGCCTGACGCGATAGGTGACGGCGCTGGGCACCAGCCCCATTTCTCTGGCTGCAGCCGCCATGCTGCCTTGCGCGGCCACGCTGCGGATGAGCGCCAAAGCTTCGGGTGTGATGAGATCTCGAACATTCTTCATTTTTGAATGATGACATCAAAATCATTCGATTGCAAATGATTCGCCATTGCCTAAACTCGTTTCGTTCAAACCATACTTAGAACACGGAAGGCACGAAAACTTCACGGAAGACACAGAAAATTCAAAACTGGTTTTGACTTTTTTGACTTTTTTGACTTTTTTGACTTTTTTGACTTTTTCGTGCTTTCCGTGAAGTTTCCGTGATTTCCGTGTTCTAAAACTCTTTGATTTCCAAGTCCCGACTAGAAAGAAAGCCCATCGTGATCACCCTTCGTAAATCCCAAGAGCGCGGCTACGCAGATCATGGCTGGCTGAAAAGCTTTCATTCATTTTCGTTTGCTGGCTATCACGACGAGGCTCACATGGGCTGGGGCAATTTGCGCGTGATCAATGAAGACCGGATCGCGCCCGGCACGGGCTTTGGCACGCATGGCCATCGGGATATGGAGATCATCAGCTATGTGCTCTCGGGCAATTTGGCGCACAAAGACAGCATGGGCAACGTCAAAGGTATTCCGCCCGGCGATGTGCAGCGCATGAGCGCTGGCAAGGGCGTGATGCACAGTGAATTCAACCATGCGGCAGGCCAAGAAACACATTTTTTGCAAATTTGGATTGAGCCAAATGTGCATGGTATCTCGCCCAGTTACGAGCAAAAAACCGTGGCCGCCGCTGAAAAGCAAGGCCAGCTCAAACTCATTGCCGCGCCAGCAGGCGAGAGTGCAAGCATCGCGCTGCATGCTGATGCACGCATCTACGCTGGCTTGCTCAGTGACAGCGAAAGCGCCACGCTCACACTTGATCCCCAGCGCAAAGCCTATGTGCATCTGGTGCGCGGCAGTTTGGAAGTCAATGGTCACACACTGCAAAGCGGCGATGCCGCAAAAATCCAGGGCGAGTCTCATCTGAGCTTGGGCGCTGCGCAGGATGCTGAAGTCATTGTGTTTGATCTGGCTGCAGACTAGGAGATCACCATGTGTGGCGCTGAACTCCGTCCTTTGCTCAAGGTGAAAGCTGTGGTCGACATGCCTTACCACAGCTTCGATGGCAGCTCTGGCGCACACATGTTGCGCGTCGATAGCCGGTGGATTGATCCATTTATTGGCGTTGACAGCTACACGCTGCGCTCCAATCCCTTTGGCCCTCATCCGCATGCGGGCATGAGCGCTGTCTCGCTCACGCTGCCTGAATCCGAAGCGGGCACGATCAACCGCGACACGATGGGCGACCACAGCCTGATCCGCCCTGGCGATTTGCATTGGTTTCAAGCTGGGCGAGGCGCGATGCACGAAGAGACACCGGCCGAAAATGGTCGGTCTGAGCAGGGCCTGCAAATCTTCGTCAACCTCAGTCACGTTCACAAAAGCGCTGAGCCGGTAGGCCTGCGTGTGGCACACGCTGACATGCCAACTGTGAATTTTGAGGGCGGCAGCTTGCGTGTGGTCGCTGGTCAATTCAAGGAGCAAAGCTCACCGATCGCAAGCGATGCCCGGTGGCTGACTCGTGTGAACATGCTGGATGTGACGTTGCAAGCGGGCGCTAGCTTGGATATTCCCGTTGCTTCTGGCGACAATGCCTTTTTTGTGATCCGCTCAGGCACATTTGAGCAGATTGCCGGCATAGATATTACGCAGAGCGCTATCGTTTTTGATTCTTCTGATCAAGCATCTGGTGCGCTGGGTGAAAGCATCGCTCGCATTACAGCAGGAAGCCAAGCGCTGCGCGGCGTGTTTTTCAGCGGCACACCGATCAACGAGCCCATGTTTCCCAGTGGCCCATTCATGGGCAATACAGCTACTGACATCATGGCCTACAAACGTGCCTTCGCGCGTGGCGAGATGGGGCATCTCCAAGCCTCGTCTTGATGCAAAAAAGCAAGCTATCTATTTTTTCAACGCCAATTCAAGGAGAAATCTCATGGCAAAAGTCGCAGTTGTTTATCACTCAGGTTATGGTCACACCCAGCGCGTGGCTGAATTCGTGGCCAAAGGCGCTAGCGCCGAGATGGTCACCATCGATGCAGACGGCAACCTCAGCGAGGCGCAGTGGGCCACGCTGGATGCGGCTGACGCCATCATCATGGGCAGCCCCACCTATATGGGTATGGCCAGCTGGCAGTTCAAGAAATTCGCGGATGCCACGAGCAAGAAATGGTTCACCAGCGCGTGGAAAGACAAAGTCGCTGGCGGCTTCACTTGCTCAGCCAGTCCGAGCGGCGACAAGCTCTCTACGCTGCAATACTTCATTACCCTCTCGATGCAGCAAGGCATGATCTGGGTCGGCCAGCCCTCTTTAAATAACGGCACGATCAATCGTATCGGTTCGAACAGCGGCGTCATGGCGCAATGCGGACCGCAAGATCCCGCCGACAAAATCCCGCAAGGTGATTTGGATACTGCCCAAGCGTATGGTCAGCGCGTCGCCGAAGTAGCTGCCAAGCTGCGCGGTTGATTGGCATCTGCGCAACAAGGAGAGGGGGCATCAAGCTCTCTTTGTTGCGCCGTGTGTTGCAGAAAGTCACGCATGGAGTTTGTGTAAGATCAAGCTCTTATGCAAGTGCTTACCCTCCTCCCTTGGCCTGATTGGTTAGCGCTCGCATGGTTTTTCAGTGCTTGGACGGCCTATTCTTGGTTTACCAAAACGCAAGGCGCAAAACACAACTCATTGATCGCCACCACCAACCGTTATCGCGGCTATTGGATGCAGGTGGCCACCAGCCGAGATCCACGTGTGCTCGATGGCATCATCGCGCAAAACCTCTCATCCACCCCCGCCTTTTTTAGCTCCACCACCATCATCGTCATTGGTGGTTTGTTTGCGCTTCTGGGCAGCACAGACAAAGCCGCTGAATTGGTGCGAGAGATTCCTTTTGCGCAGCGCACCACAGTGCTGATCTTTGATCTCAAGGTCTTGATCATGATCGGTATATTTGTTTTTTCGTTTTTTCGTTTTTCGTGGAGCATGCGGCAATACACTTTTGTGGCGCTGTTGATCGGCTCCATGCCAGATCCAAAAGAGTTTGAAGCTGGCAAATTCGACCGCGCACTTTTTTCCCAGCGCGCCAGCCGCATGCTGGGCATGGCGGCTGAGACTTTCAACGATGGCTTGCGCGGCTATTATTTTGCATTTGCTGTGATTGCGTGGTTTTTCTCAGCGTTCACTTTCGCTTGCGCAACGGCTGCTGTGCTGCTTATTTTGTACCACCGCGAATATCGCTCGGATGTGCTGGAGGTATTGGGGTGAGGGCGCTGGTCAGGCCCGCGCGTAGCCTTTTGTTGGGGCTGTGGCTGGCTTGGCAAACGCTGGTGAATGCAGCACCCCAGATCAACTGGGGTGAGATGCTCTCTCAAAATCAAGTGCAAGATGCCAAAGCAGGGGTCGCTTTGGATTTGCGCCAGCGCTGGGAGGCCACCATAGTGGGCAGTGTCAAGCTGGCCAATGATCAGGCATTTGATCCGCAGCAGGTCTGGGCATGGCCTGCTGAGCGCTTCTCTGCGATGCCCATGACCGAGCCGATCACGCTGCATGCCGGTGAGCGTTTGGTGGCAAGGATGACGATCTTCTCCGACCAAAAGCCCAGCGATTTCAGCCTCACCGTGATGATGCCTCGGCTGGATGCGGTGCACCTGTCTTATCGCCATGATGGTGGCGCATGGACCACGCAATCTGCCGGAGACACTATCGCCATGAACCGCTGGCCGATGGCAGACCGGCAGCCCAGCTTTATCGCGACACTGCCGCCCGGGCAGATGGATGTGGTGATGCAGTTTGCCCATCGCGGTATCGTTGATACACCGGTTGTGCTGCAAAACAACCGTGCCTTTTTAGCATCGCGCACCAGCAGCGTTTGGCTCGCGGGGGTGTTCCTTGGGATCAACATGGTGATGGCTTTGCTGGGCGTGCTGATGGCTTTGCATTTTCACAAACTGGGCTTTGTGTCCGTGGCCTTGATGAGCACCATGGTGGCCTTGGTGCTGATGTTTGGCAGCGGCTTGGGTGGCACAGTCGTGGCCTCAGAAAGCGATCAGTTCAATGACAAAGTGAAGTTCATCGTCAACACCGTCTGGGGCATGCTCCTTCCAGCTGTGGCAGCGATGGCAGTGGGCATGCATTTGCATTCTCGTCCATGGTGGTGGAGTTCGGTGGGCTTGTCTGCCGCTGGCGTTGTGATGGCGTTGGTATGGGTTGATTACAGCTTGCGCGATGCTGCGCCATTCGTGATTGCTGCGATGCTGATCGTGGTCTTGGTGTATGTCTGCGTGATGCTCAGTTGGGCTTGGTTGAAAAATTATTGTCGCAATGTTGGCATCATCTTGGGCTTTGGCTGCTATCTCAGTGCTTTGTTTTTGTTGTTTGCTGGCTATGTCAGCATCATTGATACCGACTCCAGCGGTACCTTGGCTGCTTTGATCAGCTTGCTCGCTGCTTTGGCTTTGCTGCGTGGTCTGTTTTTGCAGCATCGCATGGGCAGGCAGGTGCTGGCACGCGCCAGAATATCTCCTTTGCGTGATGTGCTCACTGGTCTGCTCAACCGAGATGGCATGCAAGTGCATTTGTACAAAATGCGAAGCCGGTTGCACCAGCAGCAAACCGGTGCAGTGTTTATTTATATTCCTGTCCAAGATGCGACAAGCGCGATGCATGAGCACGGTGAGCAAGGCTTTGAGATGGGCATGGTGCAGGCGGCGGCGAGTCTGTCGACCAGCGTGACAGGCTCTGATGGTGTGAGCCGAATTTCACGCCACGCTTTTGGCATTGCCGTGATGATGCCGCCTGATCCTGCGTTGGCGATTCGCTTGGCGCAAAAAATCCTCTCTCGTTTGATGGCTCTGGCATCGCACGGCGCACCTTTGGCGGGCACAGCGCGCATTGCGTTGGCTTGGATGCCTTTGTCTGGTTTTAGGATTGATCAGCTGGAGCAAAGCTGCTTGCTCACGCTCGCGTTGCTCCACCCGAGCAAGCGCATCGGTTGGGTGGGTGGTGCTGATTCTCATGCGCAAGCAGCGCAGATGTTGCGCGAGGATCACCCGAGTCAACACAAGACCTCAGATGCTGATGATCTCCAAGCACGTGATTCTCAGTCGCGCAAAGCCTTTGAAGCGTCTTCCACATTGAATGAGCGCATTCACCGCATTGAGCGCGAAATGCTGCATGGTGTGGACACCCGTTTCTTGATCGAAGAGGCTGAGCGAATGAGCGTGGTGCTCAACGAAGCGCATGCCAATTCAGTGAATTTGAAGGCATCAGAATTTGCTTCAGAAGAAGCAGCGCGAGATCCCGCGAGCACGCTGATGCTCGCGCCAGCCTTGCCCACCAAAGCACTTTGAGCAGTCAAAGCACACGCCGGTTTGGGAGGATCTGACGGGGGCTGATTCAGCCCAAAGCAAAAGCTGCGCCATCGATCTCCGATGCGCTCCCGCGCATTTGATCGGCAAGCAAGCGTGCACTGCCACAGGAGAGCGCCCAGCCACTTGAGCCATGCCCCAGATTCAGCCAAATCGTTGGCGCACCTTGGGCTTGGCCGATCACAGGGGGGCGATTGGCCAGCATTGGGCGTGCACCCTGCCAAACTTGGATGCCTTGGCTCATCACGGCAGCGCCGGGAAACCAATCTTGCAGCACTTTGTAGAGTGTTCTCATGGCTGCAGGATGGTGCTGGCCGGGCGTGCCACCGACTTGCGCACTGCCTGCCACGCGCACACGCTGGCCCAAGCGGGTGATGCTCACTTTGTAGCGCTCATCCATCAAGCCTGAGCGCGGTGCATTCAGCGGCTCTTTCACATGGGCACTGACAGCATAGCCATACACAGGCCGCAGCGGCAAGGCGATGCCCAGCGGCTGGAACAGCGGCGCAGCTTGTGCGCCCGTGCAAAGCACAACGGCGTCAAACGCGACAGCCTGCATATCTGCTCTGAAAATCATAGCAGACTTCTTAGATTGAACGCCGGCAGATTCTACTTTTTGCACGGCGACATTGAATTCAAACTGCACGCCGATGCGGCGGCACTCATCTTTGAGCAGCATGGCAAATTGGCGGCAATTGGCAACCTCATCTTGTGCCAAATGAATGGCACCAGCAAAGTGGGTATCCGGGTTGATCGCTGGCTCTATCTCGCGTGCGCCAGCTTCATCAAGCTCAGCGAAAGGGATGCCCAGATCGCGCAGTACTTTGAGGCTGTTTTGCACCATATCGCGCTCTGCTTGGCTGCGAAGCGCAATCATGTAGCCCTGCGCCAGGTCGTATTCAAAGCCATGGCGCTCCGTGATGGCATGCAATTGACTGCGGCTGAAAAACGCCAGTTGTTGCAATGCGCTGCGGTGTCGCAGATAGGTCTGGGGCTCGCAGGCGCGCCAGAAATGCCACAGCCATGCCAAATCGGCAGCCGCCAAAGGCAGCTTGAGGCGAAATGCGGCATGCGGGCTGAGCATTTGCTTGAGCACCTTCCAAGGCATGCCAGGTGCGGCCCAAGGCGTGACGTAGCCAGGCGAGAGCACGCCTGCATTGGAAAAGCTGCCCTCTTCCGCAGCAGCGCCACGACGTTCGTACACCGTGACTTCGTGGCCATCGCGCGCCAGCTCGTAAGCGCTGGTGATGCCTATGATGCCCGCGCCAACGACTGCAATTTTCATGAGTGCAAGATGCTCTTAAAACAAGAATTTAAAGAAAAGTGGCTTATAGCCGGCATAGAATATGCCTAGTTAGCTATTAAAAAGATAGTAAATCAGCATCGTATTGTAATGGATAAGCTGCCGTACCCGCTCTCCAGCGAGCGTCTGCGCATGCTGCGTTTGGCCAGTCGCTTCATGCGGCATTGCGCTCGGCCTTGGCCGTAGCCTGCCTTCAGAGCACACGCTCAATTTGCAAGGCTAATTGCAAAACAGCACTGTCGTGGCCGGCGCCATGCCAGAGCATCAGCCCTGTCGGCAAGCTTCCCTCAGCTTGGTTGGGTAAGCTGATCGCGCAGCCATCGAGCAGGTTCACCACGCTGGTATTGCGCAGCATCAGCGCATTGACGCGGAAAAATTCTGCGTCTCGCGCAGCATCTTGTGCAGCATCCGCTGCGTCGGCAGGCGCCACACTGGCGATTGGTGCAGCCACCAAGGGCACGGTAGGCGAAAGCACGCCATCAAAGCCCTGCAAAGCCACGCCCACCTTCGCGATCCACTGCTGCCTGGCCAGCTGCAAGCGCACATAATCTGCCGCGCTCATCGCATCTGCCAAGGCAATTCGCGCCGCTGCGCGGGGATCAAACTCCGCCTTGCGATCAGGCCACAAGCCAGCAGGGATGAGCCAAGATTGCAGCTCAGGCGCAGAAAAACCGCCGCGCGATTGAATGCTGCCCAGCTCGGCAATCTCAGCCAAGCCGATCGGCGTGAGCTTCGCGCCTGCTTGCGAGATGGCTTTCAAACTCGCTTCAAAATGGCGAGCAACCTTTGCATCCAAGCCGTCGAGCATGTTGCTTTGTGCCACAGCGAAATGGCAGTCTTTCAAAGCTTTGCTCGGGGGCGCAATGGCCTGCCCGCTCAAGATTTCATGCACCAACATTGCATCACGCACGCTGCGCGTGAGCGCGCCAATGCTGTCTAACGTGTGTGACAGTGGCACAGCGCCTTGCAAGGGCACGCTTCTCGCCGTGGGTTTGAAGCCCACCAAGCCGCACAGCGCTGCGGGGATGCGGATCGAGCCGCCTGTGTCGGAGCCCAAACCGATGTAAGCTGCGCCGCTGGCCACAGACACGGCCGCGCCGCTCGATGAACCGCCCGGAATGCGGGGTGTGTCGGGCTCAACAAGCAGCGCCAGTGGATTAACGGGTGTATCAAAGTGCGGATTCACCCCGATGCCAGAGAATGCAAATTCCACCATATGCGTGCGGCCCAGCACCACGCCGCCAGCCGCTTTCAAGCGAGCGACGGCGAGCGAATCATGCGTGGCCGGCGGATTGCCTGCCATCACGAGGCTGCCGCTGGCCGATACTTCGCCAGCGACATCAAACAAATCTTTCACTGAAATGGCAAGGCCGGCCAAAGGCAATTCCGGGGCCACCGCTGCCGCTTGTTGTAAGGCCAGCGGGTTGAGCGCACGAAACGTGCTCTCGCAGGCCGCCGAGTGCGCAATACGCAAGCTGCGCGCCATGTGTGCTTGCGCCGTGTTGGCATGCGTGCGCAAAGCTTCTCGGGCGGCGTGAAGATCAAGACAATGCGACATGGCTGCTATAATAGTAGGCTTTGCTGCTTACGCTGTACCGCATGGCTTTGGCTTAGCAAATATTCGCAAACAGCTCAAACTTTGGTGTTGAGCACTGATGCTGCTGAAATTTTTCAGTGAATTTGGTGTTTGATGCGAGCTGATTTTAGACCCAACCTTAGGAATCACATCATGGCAATTTCCATGCGCGAGATGCTGGACGCAGGCGTCCATTTCGGCCACCAGACCCGTTTCTGGAATCCAAAGATGGCACCGTTCATCTTCGGTCATCGCAACAAAATTCACATCATCAACCTTGAAAAATCGTTGCCGATGTATGAAGAGGCGATGAAATTCGTTCGCCAGTTGTCTTCCAATCGCGGCAACATCATGATTGTTGGCACCAAGCGCACAGCCCGCGATATCGTTGCAACAGAAGCCGCCCGCGCTGGCGTTTCTTTTGTTAATCAGCGCTGGCTCGGTGGCATGCTGACCAACTTTAAAACCGTCAAGGGCAGTTTGAAGCGTCTGAAAGACATGAAAGCTCAGCAAGAAGCCGGTCTGGATGCGCTCTCCAAAAAAGAGCAGCTCACCTTCTCCCGCGAAATGTCCAAGCTTGAGCGCGACATTGGCGGCATTGCTGAAATGAACAATCTGCCCGATGCTATTTTTCTGATCGATGTTGGTTATCACAAAATCGCCGTGCAAGAAGCTCGCAAACTGGGCATCCCCGTGATCGGCGTGGTGGATTCTAATCATTCGCCAGAAGGCATCGATTACGTGATTCCTGGCAATGATGACTCTGCCAAGGCTGTGCAGCTCTACGCTCGCGGTGTAGCAGATGCCATCTTGGAAGGCCGTGCGAATGCGGTGCAAGAAGTCGTTAAGGCGGTGCAAGGCGGCGACGATGAATTCGTTGAAGTCTCCGAAGGCCAAGCCGCTTAATCAGCAGGCTTCCCCTCGCATGAAGGGGCACATTGTTGCCCCTTTTTTTGCGTTCTCGCGCTTATCGCGAGACCTGATTTTTTACTTTTAGGAAACAACATGACAATCACAGCAAGCATGGTCGCGGAGTTACGCGGCAAGACAGACGCTCCGATGATGGAGTGTAAGAAAGCATTGACAGAAGCCCATGGCGATATGGCCAAAGCGGAAGAGATTTTGCGTGTGAAGCTCGGCAACAAAGCCGGCAAAGCCGCCAGCCGAATTACTGCCGAAGGCGTGGTGACGGCTTATGTTGATGGCAACACGGCAGGCATGATCGAGATCAACTGCGAAACAGATTTCGTCACGAAAAACGACAGTTTTCTGGGGCTGTGCAACCAAGCTGCCAAGGCTGTGGCAACTGCCAATCCAGCCGATGTTGCAGCGCTGTCCGCCACCGCTTTCAGCATGGATGGCTTTGGCCCAACACTTGAAGATGTGCGCAAAGGCCTGATCGGCAAGATTGGCGAGAACATGAGCTTTCGCCGCTTCAAGCGCTTTGCTTCCGGCAGCAAAGTCACCACTTACTTGCACGGCACGCGCATTGGCGTGGCGGTTGAGTTTGAGGGCGACGAAACGGCTGCACGCGACGTGGCCATGCACATTGCCGCAATGAAGCCCGTGTCCCTGTCTAGCGCTGACGTGCCTGCCGAGCTGATCGAAAAAGAACGTGCTGTGGCCATTGGCAAAGCAGAGGAAGCCCGCAAAGAATTAGAAGCGGCTGGCAAGCCCGCGCAAACCGCAGAAATCGTGGCCAAGCGCATCGAAGGCTCGGTGCAAAAATACCTCAAAGAAGTGAGCTTGCTCGACCAAGTGTTTGTGAAAGCCGCAGATGGCAAGCAAACAGTGGCAGCCTATCTCAAAGCTGCAAACACCACCCTCAACAGCTTCACGCTGTATGTGGTGGGCGAAGGCATCGAGAAGAAGGTGGATGATTTCGCGGCGGAAGTGGCTGCGCAAGTGGCGGCTGCGAAGGGTGGCGCGTAATCAAGCGAGCAAAACGTTTTGATGTGCAAAGAAAAAGCGGCTTTGAGCCGCTCCTTTTATGCCATGCCAGCTCAGCGAAAGCTCAAAGCAAATGGCAAACTGGCCATGCCCAAAACAGTTGACAAAGTCACCAATCCCGCCACAAAGGTGCCGTCGTAGCCCATGCGAGAAGCCAAGACGTAGCAACTTGAAGCCGTGGGCAAAGCGCTGAACATCAATAAAACGGTGGCTTGCGCAGGATTGAGCCCAAACAACGATACCAAAGCTGCTGCAATCATGGGCAAGGCCAAATGACGGATGGCCAGCAGCACTGCACCAGCTCGCCAGCGGCTGGCTGTGTCAAACACTTGCCCCAATTGCAGGCCAGCGCCTGCAGCCATCAGGCCGAGTGCCAAGGAAGCTTGGCCGATGCGTACAACGGCTGGCTCAGCAAAATGCGGCACAGAAACCCCCAATAAATTCGCGATCAAACCACTGACAGTGCCGATGATCAATGGGTTTTTCAGCAAAGCCTTGCCGAAGCCTTGGCCAGATTGACGAGCCATTGGCCACACAGCGGCCACATTGAACAAGGGCACACAAATGCCGATCACCACCGCGATCAACAGCAAGCCCTGCTGGCCGCCCAAACGCTCGGCCAAAGCCAGTGCGATGTAAGCATTGAAACGAAAGCCCACCTGCGCAC
>JANNED010000270.1:0-11763 GCA_031388245.1 Variovorax sp. | reverse complement strand
CGCTTCATACAGCTCGGTGTGATCCCCCAAAATTTTGGTGAGATCGTTGCGAGAGACGCACACCACCGTGGTCTCGCCATGCGCATAGCAATCGTGCGTGCGCTGGTCGCCATCAAAGATCGCCACATCGCCAAACCAAATACCGGGCTCCACATAAGTGAGCGTCACCAGTTTGCCCGAGACAGAGGTGCTGGATATGCGCACAGCGCCTTTCGCGCAAGCCACCCATTCATCAGGCCGCTCCCCGCGCGCTGCGATCAGCTCACCATCGCGGTAACGCTTGACATAGGCATAGCGCAAGATGTCGTGGCGCAGGCTGGGCGAGAGGCTGGCAAACCAGCGCCCGGCGTTGATCGCTTCGCGCTCGTCTTGGGAGAGGATGGGTTCGTCAGAAATCATGGCAATCTCATTGTGGCGGGTGTTGTCGGGCAGGGGCTCTAAGGCTGTCACGTCCGTGTCTATCCAAGGTGAGACAATACACCCCACATGACAGAACCCGTAAATATTCCATTTTCCTCCGTTGGCCTGGCCGACACCATTCTCCGCGCTGTGGCCGAAAAGGGCTACACCACGATGAGCCCGATTCAAGCCGCGGCGATTCCGCATGTGCTCGCGGGCCGCGATGTGATGGGCGCTGCGCAAACCGGCACCGGCAAAACTGCCGCCTTCGTGCTCCCGCTCTTGCAGCGCATGCTCAAGCACGAGACTGCATCGCCCTCGCCTGCCCGCCACCCGGTGCGCGCCCTCGTGCTCACGCCCACGCGCGAGCTGGCCGATCAAATTCAAGACAACGTCAAGCTGTATGCCAAATACACGCAGCTTCGCTCGACGGTGGTGTTTGGCGGGATCGACATCAAGCCGCAAATCGCTGAGCTTCGCAAAGGCGTGGAGATTTTGACGGCCACGCCCGGCCGCTTGCTTGACCATATTGAGATGAAATCGGCGGTGCTCAACCAAGTCGAATATGTGGTGCTCGATGAAGCCGATCGCATGCTCGATATTGGCTTCTTGCCAGATTTGCAGCGCATCTTGAGCTTTTTGCCCAAGCAACGCATCACACTGCTGTTCTCTGCGACTTTCTCCCCCGAGATCAAGCGACTCGCAGCGAGCTATTTGCAAAATCCCATTCTGGTGGAAGTGGCGCGGCCCAACGAGACGGCCACCAATGTGGAGCAATTGTTTTTCAGCGTGCATGAAGACGACAAACGCCGTGTTTTGAAACAGCTCGTGCGCGAACGCGGCATCACACAAGCTTTTGTGTTTTGCAACAGCAAACTTGGCTGCGCGCGCCTGGCTCGTTCATTAGAGCGCGATGGCTTACGCACCACAGCGCTGCATGGCGACAAAAGCCAGGATGAGCGTTTGAAGGCTCTGGAATCTTTCAAAAAAGGTGAGGTCGATTTACTCGTTGCCACGGATGTCGCCGCGCGTGGATTGGACATCAAAGACGTGCCAGCTGTATTCAACTACGACATCCCCTTCAACGCGGAAGATTACGTGCACCGCATTGGCCGCACAGGCCGCGCTGGCGCATCTGGCCTCGCCATGAGCTTTGTGGACAGTGACGACAAACGCCTGATTTCTGACATTGAAAAGCTGATCAAGAAAAAAGTGGAGTTTGCGCCGATTGAAATGGAATCGGAGAACCCACGCCGAGGCGACAGATTCAATTCTGGCCGCCGGGCTTGGGGCGAAGATGGCGCTGAGAGCGCAATCGCGGGCGACGTGCCACCACGCCGTGATGAAAGGCTCTCAGAAAGACGCGACGACAGGGGCTACGGCGCAGGCAGCGGCAGCAGCAATGGCAACGAAAGCCGCCGCTCGCAATACCCCAGCCGCCCTGCCCGCCAAAGCACCGATCCATTCTTCAGCAAGCCGTATGAGGCGCCCGCAGAGGCCAACCCATCTTGGGACAGCGCAACACCGGCGACCACATCGCGTGTCTCAGCCAACATCAAAAGCAAAAAACGCGTTGCTGCTTTGTTCAAAACGGGCGAGAGCGTGCCAGCCGCATCAAACACGATGCACAGCGCACCGCCCCAGGAAAGCGCACCCCCTGCCGCATGATGGCGATGCGGCTCGATGATCTGCTCTTCAGCCAAGGCTTTGGCACGCGGCGCGTCTGCGCTGGCTTGATTCAGCAGGGATTTTTGAAGGGTTTTGAGGCGTTCGCCGGCATGGAATCTGCATGCGACGCTACTGAAATCATAGCAACAGATGGCATGGCATTCACCGTGCAAGGCAAGCCTTGGGAATACCACAAGCACGCCTATCTCATGCTGCACAAACCCGCCGGCTTTGAATGCAGCCACCGCCCCGGTGCCTGGCCCAGCGCCTACAGCCTGCTGCCCGCCCCGCTGCGCCAGCGCCCGACCAAAGGTGTGGTGCAAGGCGTGCAAGCGATTGGGCGGCTTGATCAAGACACGACGGGTTTGCTCCTTCTGACCGATGACGGCCAATTTCTTCACAAAATGAGCAGCCCGAAGCACCACGTGTCCAAGGTGTACCAAATCACCACGGATCGACGTGTTGAGCCCATGCAGATCGAGCAGTTACGCTCTGGCGTGGTTTTGAATGACGACCCCAAGCCCGTCAAAGCCGCAGCCGCCGTGCAAACCGGTGAAAAAACCTTAGACATGACGCTGCTAGAGGGCAAATACCACCAAGTCAAACGCATGATCGCCGCCGTCGGCAACCACGTGGTCGCGCTGCATCGCTCCCAAATCGGCAGCATGGTGCTGGGCGATGATTTGCCTTCCGGGCAGTGGCGGTGGTTGACGCAAGCGGAGTTGCAGAGCTTAAAAAGCAAGAATTGAGCATCAATTATCCTTGCAATTCATCCATTCACATTCCGTCAATGCAAGGCTGTATTTTTCTCACATTGATGCAAAAAATTGCTCGTCGCCCATCGATTTCAGCATTAAGTTATCGACACGAATCGCAGACACTGTGGGTCTGTGAGAGGAATCCATATGCCGCTTACCAAGATTTCAGCACCCAAGCATTTGCCGTTTAAAAAAGTTAAAGCACTCGCAGACGCGGTTCACGAAGGCTTGATTCAAACGTGTTACGTCCCTAGAGATGATTTGTTCCAGCTAATTTCACGCTTTCATGCTGAGGAAATGATTTTGGATGCGCATTTTGGCGGTGTCAATCGCACAAAAGATGCTTGTATTGTGGAGATTCTGTTTCTCACAGGGCGCAGCGACGACCACAAACGCGCGCTGTACAAACTTGTCTCTGAGCTTGCTGTGGAGGCTGGTTTTCGCACAGACGACATCATGATTGCGTTGACTGAAAACTCCCTCATGGACTGGTCAATCGGTCACGGAATGGCTTATGCAGATCGATTCGTTAAGGCTTAACACTGAACGTTGGATGATTTGAGATGGATGGCTTTCAGTTTCCAGGCCTCATCGCCTGCGCACATTTCACCCGCACCAACTCCCGCCGCCCGCCGTCCACACGCATCGCACTTAAAGCACCGCCCCACACACACCCCGTATCCAGCGCAATCAAATTGGGGCGGTTGATGAGGCTCAGCGTGCTCCAGTGGCCAAAGGCTACCGTGGTGTTGGCAGTCAAGCGGCCGGGCACATCGAACCACGGCATGTAACCAACAGGGGCAGCGCCTGCGCCCTCTTTGGTGGCGAACTCCATCTCGCCTTGCGCAGAGCAAAAGCGCAAACGCGTCAGGGCGTTGATGATGACTCGGGTGCGATCGATGCCCTGCAAGTCATCGCGCCACGCGGCGGGGGAGTTGCCATACATGCTTTGGAAGAAGTTTTTCGAGTCTTTTGAGCGGATTGCCGGCATGCATTCTGCGCTGAGTGCTATTAATTTTATAGTATCCCATTGCGGCAACACGCCCGCATGCACCATCAAAACACCTTCGCGCAAGATCGCCAATTCACGCCAGCGCAGCCAATCGAGCAGCTCAGGTGCATCAGGCGCTGCAAGCAGCTCATGCAAAGTATCGCTCTTGTGCGCAGCCCGCGCGCCGCAGGCCACGGCAAGCGCATGCAGATCGTGATTCCCCAGCAGGCATTGGGTCGCATCGCCTAAAGCTTTCAAACGGCGCAGCACCTGCAATGATTTTGGCCCGCGATTGACCAGATCGCCGAGCATCACGAGCGTGTCGCGGCTGGGAGAAAAAGCAATCTCAGCCAAGAGTTGCCCCAGCGCATCGTCGCAGCCTTGTACATCGCCAATCAAATATAGACTCATAATTGCCACTTTACCTGCATTCCATGGACTTCCTTCTCATCGCTGTTCTCACGCTCATCAACGGCGCATTCGCCATGAGCGAGATGGCTTTGACTGCGGCTAAGAAAGTGAGATTAGTCGCCATGGCCGAGAGCGGCGACGATGGCGCACGCGCTGCGCTAGAGCTGGCCGATAAGCCCACCACCATGCTGTCTACCGTGCAAATCGGCATCACCTCGATTGGCATGCTCAACGGCATTGTGGGCGAGGCTGCTTTTAGTGGTGGGGTACAGGAATTTTTGATGAGCCTGGGTATGAGCGAGAAACTTGCTGCGCCGAGCGCGACGACTTTTGTGGTGATTGTGATCACCTTCATCACGCTCATTTTTGGCGAGCTGGTGCCCAAGCGCATTGGCTGGGCCTATCCTGAGGGCGTGGCGCGCGTGGTGGCCAAGCCGATGATTTGGCTCTCAAAAGCAGCCAGCCCTTTTGTGAAGCTGCTTACCGTGACGACGCAGGGTGTTTTGAAGCTGCTGCGCATCCGCACGGATTCCAATCGCAGTGTGACGGAAGAAGAAATTGCCGCCAGCTTGGATGAAGGCATGGATGCGGGCGTGATCGAGCAGCATGAGCGGCAGATGGTGCAAAACCTGTTTCACTTGGATGATCGCCCGCTGATCTCCATCATGATTCCGCGCAGCGACATTGAATGGCTAGAAGCCGATTCGACCGTGGAGCAAGCGCTGCGCAAAGCCGGCGGCACGAATGACCCGAATAGCAAAACCTCGCACAGCTGGTATCCGGTATGCCAAGGTGGGCTGGACAATATCGTCGGCATCGTGAGCGTGGCGCGGCTCTTGCGCCAACAAACTGGCAATACGGGCCAGCAAGTTGGTGCGCTCGCCACGCCTGCAGTCTTCATCCCCGAGACGCTCAGCGGCATGGAGCTGCTGGAGCAATTCAAGCAGCAGTCAGCGCGCGTGATCTTCGTGGTCGATGAATACGGCGTCTGCCAAGGCCTGCTCACGCCACGCGATTTGTTAGAGGCCATCACTGGCGAACTAAAACCCCAAGTCGCTGCCGACGCATGGGCCATGCGCGAGGCCGATGGCGCATGGAAGCTAGATGGCCTGATGCCGATTGCCGAGCTCAAAAGCCGCTTAAGCATTGACGATGAACTGCACGACGAAGAAGAAGGCCACTACAACACCCTAGCCGGCCTGCTCATGGCCGTGGCCGGGCATTTGCCGCAGCAGGGCGAGGCGATAGAGGCTGGCGGCTGGCGATTTGAGGTGCTGGCGCTGGAGGGTAGGCGGGTGGAGAGGGTGCGGGCTAGGCGAGTGCAAAGTGGTAGCATTCAGGCATGAGCACGATCACACTTGATCCCAGTAAACGTGATGGTCGCCCCTGCATTCGCGGGCTGCGTATTTCGGTGTACGACGTGTTATCCATGCTGGCTTCTGGCATGTCTCAGCAGGAAATTTTGGATGATTTCCCTGAGCTGATGGTTTCTGATATTCAAACTGTTTTGGCATATGCCATCCGATAACGCGTCAATTTCAACACCAATGCTCAATAACGACATTGAACTCGTCGGCATGAATGACAGAATTGTTGATGAGGTTCGTGCTATTCGAGAAGCGCACACTGCACAATTCAACTACAACTTACGAGCGATTTTTGAAGATTTAAAAAAATCGGAAACAGCGCGCATGGCTGCTGGTCATCCATTCGTTTCGTCTTCGTTGTCTGCCCCAAATACTTCAACCCAGCAGGTTCGCTTTGCCCATCGCAGACTTTAAACTTTGGACATTATGAAACTATCACTATTTCGTGTGGCATTGGCTTCGAAGGGACGCGAATGCGGCGTCTGTGCTTCTAAACTCACTGTACCGTCAGCCGCAGAAATGTGGAGCGCTTCAGCTTTTCTCACTGAACTCGCTAAACGGCACGCTGGCGAGTATGACGGCTGGGAAGCTGAGATCACAAAATGAATCTACTGCCGCGCAGCAACTCGATATGGCGAGAAGCAAGCTCCTGGCAGCTCGTCGCTTGAGGGTGGAGTGCAAAAAGGAAAGCCTTCGGATTTTTCAGGTACGTCGCGGGGCAGGTGAGTGGATGATGTGGAGGCGAAGCGGTTGAGCGCATTCAATCTTCGCAGAAAGCAGAGCGATTCCTAAATCAATAGCACTCTACGCATATTCCATGCCGGCTACTTGCTGTTTTTTCTTCAAAATTCCCACCAAGGCAGCACCTGCGTCATGCGCAGCACTTGGCCGCTGTCTAAGGCGCTGTAGCCTGCCAAGCTTTCTAGCTCGCGCAGCCAAGCGGCGCTGCGCAGGAGTTTGCAGAGGGCTTGGGTGGCGGGGTCGGCCAGGGTTTCGCGGCGGACGACTAGGGCGTAGCGCTCTTGGGCTAGGGGGACGAATCCTAGGCCTTGCGCGAATGCGGCGGCTTGGATGCCTAGGGCGCAATCGGCTGCGCCTTGAGCTACGGCTAGCGCTGCGGCTTGGTGAGAAGGCTCGGTGCGGCGGTAGCCGTTGACGGCTTTGCTGCTGAGGCCAAGTTCTGCGAGCAGTTCATCCAGCAGCAGGCGCGTGCCTGTGCCTATGGCGCGGTTGACGAAGCGGTGCTGCTGCTGGGCGACATCGCGCAGGGTTTTGATGCGCAACGGGTTGCCTTTGGCAACGATCAAGCCTTGGCTGCGCTGGACGAACCCGATGATTTTGTGCTGACCGGGCTGCAGGAGGAGGCGGTAGGTTTGCTTAGGCTTCCCTGCATTGGGTGCAGGCAGGCGCACATGAAAGCCAGCCATGCGGCAGCGGTCTTCATTTAAAGCGCGCAACGCGTCGACACTGCCTGTGAAATGGATGTCTAAATGCAGGTTTTTCGCCGCTGCAAACACGCGCAATTTAGACAGGGCTTCATCGTGGCTGGCATGCAGTTGCAGCACCTGCGCTTTAGGATCAAAGGCCAGCGCCATGCTGCGCTCTAGCTCGGCTTGCAGCGCTTCGATTTGCGGGGCGAGGCGGGCTTGGGCTTGGCCATCGGCATAGAGCAATCGCTCGCCAAAATTCGTGAGCTTGGCGGCTTGGCCGCGCTCCCAGTGCAGCAAGTCTTCTCCAAGGGTTTGTTCCCAGCGCTTGAGCTCACCCCAGACGTGGCGATATGACAGGCCCAGCTTTGTGGCGGCCTTTGAGATGGAGCCTTGGATGTGGACGGTTTGCAGCAATGCGATGAGCGGATTGGTCAATCGCGCCGTTGCTGGCTGGGCGCTGAGTTGGTAGGCAAGTTGGGCATGTTGCATTTGTTTGAGTGTATTGCTGTTGTTGCGTTTGCTTTTTGCGGGGGGATCGCGCGACCTGTGCGCTTTGCTTCGTGTCCCCCGGCGGCGTTGAGTGTTGCTTCTCGCCGGCAGGTTGATTTCGCCGCCTCCTCCTTTACCTACGCAAAACGCACAGGTCGCGCGATCTTGCTGTCACAGTAGCGTTCGTAGAGGGGAGATAACCTCTGCAGGCAAACAGGTGTTCAGTGACTTAGAAATTCGCAGCCATCGACACGGCGTATCCACCGCAGCAAAATAAAGGAGGAGGCGGGGCAGCTTTCTCACCGAAGCGAGATGACACCAAAACCCCGCCGGGGGACATTTGCGGAGGTGGATGCGCCGTGGCGATGGTGGGCTCAGAAGCGATGTCAGCGTGAAAGCTAATTGAACCCTAGTCAAGCAGCTAGAAAACTAACAAAGGCACAATACCAGTATGCAAGAACACTACGCCAAATCTCTCATGTGGTTTCGCCGCGATTTGCGGGCGGATGACAATGCTGCCCTGTATCACGCGCTCAAGCGCAGCAAGCAAGTGCATTGCGTTTTTGTCTTTGACAAAGAAATCCTAGACCGCTTGCCGCGCAAAGATCGGCGTGTGGAATTCATCCGCGAATCATTGGTGGATCTGCAAGAGCAGCTTGCCAAGCTGGCCGGCAAAGATGCACCGCATCTCATCGTGAGCCACGCTTGGGCGAATGAGGAGATCCCTCGGCTTGCCAAGCAGTTGGGTGTGCAGGCGGTGTTTACCAATCACGATGACGAGCCGCAAGCCATTGCGCGCGATACGAAGGTGCGCGGTGCGCTGGCTGAGCTTGGCGTGAGCTTCAACACGTTCAAAGACCATGTGATTTTTGAGCGCAGCGAAGTGATGACGCTTGGTGGCGGTTCGTATGGGGTGTTCACGCCTTATAAAAATTCTTGGCTGAAAAAAGTGGATGGTTATTTTCTCAAGGCTTACCCAACGGAGAAATATGCAGCGCATTTGGCTGCTGCGCCGAAAGAATTGGCGCAAGGCGTGCCCACCATACAGAGCATGGGCTTTGAAGAGACGAATCTCAAAACGCTGAGCATCCCCACGGGCAGCACAGGCGGGCAAACGCTTTTCAAAGATTTTTTATCACGCATCGACCGCTATGACGAAACGCGCAATTTCCCCGCTGTGAAGGGCCCGAGCTATCTGAGCGTGCATCTGCGCTTTGGCACGGTGAGCATTCGCCAACTTGCACGCGAGGCTTATAAGCGCGCTTATCCCAAAGCAGGCCAAGGCGAAGGAACAGCAGGCACGGAAGGCGCTCGCGTGTGGCTCTCAGAATTGATTTGGCGGGATTTTTATGTGCAAGTCTTGCATCATCATCCGCATGTGGCTACAAAAGCTTTCAAGAAAGAATACGACGCGATTGAATGGGAGAAAGGCAAAGAGGCGAATGCGCTTTTCAAAGCTTGGTGCGATGGAAAAACCGGCTACCCGATTGTGGATGCCGCCATGCGGCAGTTGAACGAGACCGGCTACATGCACAACCGCCTGCGTATGGTGGTGGCGAGTTTCCTCACCAAAGATTTGGGGCTTGATTGGCGCTGGGGCGAGAAATACTTTGCTCAAGCCCTCAACGATTTTGATTTGAGTGCCAACAACGGTGGCTGGCAATGGGCATCATCGAGTGGCTGCGATGCGCAGCCTTACTTTCGGATTTTTAACCCCACCAGTCAAAGCGAAAAATTTGATGCGCACGGCAAGTTCATTCGCCGCTATGTGCCCGAGCTGGCCAAGCTGCCCGATAGCGCTTTGCATGCGCCTTGGGATGCCAAGCCGGTGGAGATTGCGGCCAGTGGCGTGAAGCTAGGGGTGGATTACCCGCTGCGCTGCGTGATTCATGATGAAGCGCGCGCCAAGACGCTTGAGCGTTATGCCGTGGTGAAAAAATCAAGGTAGATTCATCAGCTCTAACAATTCTTTCACGGCTTCAGCATCATCGAGCTCAATCAGAGCAGGTGCGTTGCCCACCACACCTTCTACATGATGCGAGGGCTTCAGTTGGAGCACCAAAATTTGTGCTTTTTGAGCGTGGGGAGTTGCTGCGATCAATGCCGACAAGGGTAATTTTGTGCGCTCTTGGCGTTTGGCGACGAAGCCGCTTTTGCGGTTGGCCGAAAGCCGCAGAAAATCGCCTTGAAACCGCAGCTCACCCCTGCCAATAAAACCCAGAGCGCCGGGCTTCATCAAACTGCCCCCACAATTCATCAGAAATGTAGGCCAAATACCAGAGGCTGGTGGCGAGACCGCGTGTTGATGCAGGCTTTCGGCATCCGCCATTTCAAACCGATCTGCCAACAATTGCGCCACATTCATCAGATGCCCATCACTGCGCCTGACTTGCAATTCGGTGTCAATCAGTTTTTTGATGTGCATGCCCACAACCGTCCTGCGATCATAGGGGCCAAGCTGACGCTTGCCCACCAGCAAGTGATATCGATAGGGCGAGTCTGTACGCATGATGACAATAAGTTTACGCTAAACCGTGTGACGAAATTGTCAACGATTGCCCCGCTTATCCCTCATAAAAGCTCGCCAGTCTTGCTAGGCCAAGCGTTCTAGTGACAATTTTTGCCCGCATAGCTCAAGCACCGCATCCAGCGATGGCGTTTGCGCTTTGCCCATCAGGAGCACGCGCACAGGCATGGCCAGCTGCGGCATTTTCAGCCCCGTCTGCGCCAGCGTCTCTTTCACAGCGTTGGCTAGCCCTGCCCTGCTCCATTCGCAGCTTTTGAGCTTCTCGGCGAGCGCAGCTATCGCGGGCTTCACAGCTTCAGTGACGTGCTGCGTGTAGTCTGCTTCGTTGCGCTGTGGCGTGATGTAAAAAGCCGCGGCCCAATCGGCCAGTATTTGCGTCGTCTCGCAACGGTCTTTGAACAAAGCGCAAATCGCTGGCAACCGGGCATCGGGTGTGATGTTGCGTTTGGCCAATTGCGCCGTCACGAGAATAGACAGGCGCGCGTCATCCGCTGTCTTCATGTAATGCTGATTAACCCAACGCAGCTTCGCGCCATCCCATTGCGCCGGGCTCTTGGACAGATGTTTGCCATCAAACCAAAGGGTGAGCTGCTCGCGCGAAAACAGCTCATCATCGCCATGGCTCCAACCGAGGCGAGCCAAATAATTGATCATGGCTTCGACCAAAAAGCCGTCGTCTCGATACTGCGTGACGCTCACTGCGCCGTGGCGCTTGGAAAGCTTCTCGCCATCGGGCCCCAAGATCATCGGCACATGGCCATAGATCGGCAGCGGCGCGCCGAGCGCCCTCAGGATATTGATCTGGCGCGGCGTGTTGTTGACATGGTCATCGCCCCGAATCACATGCGTCATGCGCATATCCCAATCGTCCACCACGACGCAAAAGTTATACGTGGGTGTGCCGACCGTCTCGCCTGTTTTTGCGCCCTCTTCACTGACGGGGCGAGCAATGATCAAATCATCGAGCTCATCGTTGCTGATCGAGATCGTGCTTTTGACCATGTCGTCCCAGACCACGGAGCCGCCTTGCGGATTTTTAAAGCGCACGACGGGCTTCAATCCAGCCGGGATTGGCGGCAAAGTTTTGCCCAGCTCTGGCCGCCAAGTGCCGTCGTAGCGCGGTTTTTCGCCTCGCGTTTTTTGCGCTTCGCGCATGGCATCGAGCTCAGCGGGCTGGGTGTAGCAGTGATAAGCCGTGCCCTCAGCGATCATTTGCGCAATCACTGCCCTGTAACGCGCCATTCGCTTCATTTGATAGAACGGGCCTTCGTCGTATGTCATCTCCAGCCAATTCATGGCCTCGATGATTTGATCGACAGCTTCTTGGCTTGAGCGCGCTTCATCGGTGTCTTCAATACGCAAGATGAATTGCGCATCAGCGCCGAGCGCTTTGTGATGCTGCGCAAATGCCCAGCAATACAAGGCCGTGCGAGCTGTGCCCAAATGCAGGAAGCCAGTGGGAGATGGCGCAATGCGCGTTCGGATCGTGGTCATATTTTTCTTTTTACAAAGTATCGAGGCCACGCATCAAATCCGCCTGCATATCGCCCACATGCTCCAAGCCCACGGCCATGCGGATCATGCCTTGGCCGATGCCAGCAGCGCTGCGCTGCGCCTCAGACAGCTTGCCGTGCGATGTGCTCGCCGGATGAGTCAGCAAGGTTTTCGTATCGCCGAGATTCGTACACAGCGAGAGCACCTGCATGCTGTCGAGCACGTGGAA
>JANNED010000249.1:0-22894 GCA_031388245.1 Variovorax sp. | reverse complement strand
GGCTTTGTTGGTAAACGTGATCGCCGCAATCCGCTCAGGCGGCACGCCGCTTTGAATCAGCCGCGCAATCTTGTGCGTGATCACCCGCGTCTTGCCCGAGCCCGCGCCAGCAAGCACGAGGCAAGGGCCATGCAAAAAATTCACAGCCTCTTGCTGGGCGAGATTCAAACCGGGGGAAGACATGAGTATGCAGACAGTGTTTGTAGAAATTCATTTTATTTGACATCGTAATGCCAAATATTTAGAATATCAAATAATTTCTATTTAAATCAATCACTTAAAAACTTCTAAATCGCATGAATTTGCTGCAATTCATTGAAAAATGGCCATTTGTGAAGCCGTTTAGCCCTTGGCTCGCTGGCCAAGAGCAGGGATTGTCGCAGCTTCCCGCGTTCAAGCGCGATGCATTTGAGGCTATTTATTCGGATGTAACCCGTCTGCCGCAAATGGTCTCAGTCACCGGGCCGCGTCGCGTGGGTAAAACGACTTTGCTGCGCCAATGCATTCAACAACTGATTGCCAATGCGCCCGAGCCTTTGGTGCAGACAGAGCGCATCTTGTATTTCTCGATGGACGATCCCGCACTGGATTTGCCGGGCATGAGCCGCGATCAGTTTTTTAACGAGTTGGTAGCTGCTGCGGTGGAGTCGTCCAAAACTGGCGCGACGTATTTATTCCTCGACGAGATTCAACGCTTTCCCCGCTGGGAGCTGTACCTCAAGAAATATTACGACTTGAAAACGCCCGTGAAGTTTGTGGTGTCGGGCTCGGCAGCCTCACCGATTTTTAAGAAATCGCGGGAGAGTTTGTTGGGAAGGATCAAGGAGTTTCGAGTGCTGCCATTCGGTTTCCGGGAAATCATCAACTTAATGATGGGTACGGCACTTGAGGGTGGCGAACTGGTTGGACAGTTGACAATGCAAGCTGGATCCAGTGCGCAAAGAACGGGCACTTCACAAGAGTTGATAGACGTCATTCGCGAGATCTGTGAGTTCATGGCCGGCGGCGGTAGAAGTTGGATAAGAGATTTGGAGATGTATTTCTTCGAAGGCGGCTTCCCGGAAGTCTGGGCGCTCCCAACGCTCGAAGCCAAACAAACCTACCTTTACCAAAACCAAGTCGAGCGCGTGATCTTTGAAGACTTGCTCGTTGCCGCAGAATTTCGCAAGCCCGAGATGCTGCGCCGCTTCTACCTTGGCTTGCTCAAAGACCCGGGGCGCGAGAACAATATTGCACAAGTTTCCAAATCCCTAGAGCTTGATCGGCGCACGGTGGAGAGCTACTTTCCGTTGCTAGAAGCCACCGATCTGGTGTGGCGTTTGCATAAACACACCTCCACCAAGGCCACGCCCAAAGCGGGTAATTTCAAAACCTATCTGGTTGACCTAGCAGTGCGCAATGCAGTGATGAAGCTCACGCAGGAGCAGATGGCGCTTGACGCAACACTCATGGGGCATTACGCAGAAAACGTGGTGGCCAATCATTTGCGCCGCTGGCCGGGCTTGGTGGAGCTGGGCTATTGGCGGCATGCCAGCGAAGAGATTGATTTCATCGTCGATCTAGGCGCAAGCCAGATTGCGGTTGAAGTGAAATACCGCAATGAATTGCAGCACAAAGAAGTACTCAAGGCCGCGCGACTGGCGTTTGAGCAAAAGTGCGAGGCTTGCATCGTCGTGTGCAAAGAGCCAGTAGCGGCTGAAGAATTAGAAAAATGGCAGCTGACTGCACCCGTGCCATTGGCGGTTGTGCCGCTCGCTGCATTTTTAATGCTTTTCTAGCCTAGCGTCTCGCCCGACGGCTCTGCTTGGCTCGAGAAAAGCATTGCAAAAAAAGCGTTCCTCAGCTGACTTGCATGACACCCCACAACTGCAAGCTCGCCAGCGCCATGATCTGCGCCGATTGCACCAGCTCATCAATCCCCACATACTCATCGGGCTGATGCGCCAAATCCAAAATACCTGGGCCGTATGCGATCACATCTCGCAGCTTGCCTGTGCGCACGATGTGCTTTTGGTCATACGTGCCGGGGCTGGAAATATAGCTCGGCTCGCGGCCCAACACGCGAGCAATCGCTCGCGCGGTGGCATCCACCACGGGCGCATCCTTTGGCGTCGCAGTGGGCACAAAGCTCATGATCTCGCGCAGATTGAAATCAAAGCCCGGGCGCGTGCGTTGCAGCTCTTGCAGCATCGCCAATATCTCGCGCTTCACATCTTCTAATTTTTCTTCGGCAATAAAGCGCCGATCCAGCACCGCGCGGCACGAATGCGCCACCACGGGTGCAGGCGTATCCGCAGTCGGCCAGCCGCGCGCATCACTCACATAGCGCTGCTCGACCTGACCGCCATGAATGCTGTTGACATTCAGCGTGGATACCCGCGCACCGGGCGGCTCCACGGGCTCTTGCGTGCGCCGCTGGGCAAGCGCAGGTTGCAGCTTGGTTTCTAGCAGATGAATGAACGCGCTCATGTGATTGATCGCGCTATCACCCAAAAACGGCATCGAGCCATGCGCAATGCGGCCCTTGGTTTCTACCTCGGCCCAATACACACCGCGATGGCCAAGGCAAATGCGATCCACACCCAGTGGCTCAGGAATGATCACATGGTGCACGCGCGGCTTGGAAAAATAGCCCTTCTCAGCCAAATAACCCACGCCCGCAAACCCACCCGATTCTTCATCCACCGTGCCGCTGATCTCCAGCGTGCCATTGAACGCAATACCACTGTCAATCAGCGCCTCGCAAGCCATCACGCTCGATGCCAGCCCGCCCTTCATATCGCAAGCCCCGCGCCCATACACCTTGCCATCGCTCACCTGCCCACCAAACGGCTTAAACGTCCAGCCGCTGCCCGCCTCCACCACATCAATGTGGCTGTTGAAATGCACGCACTCTTGGTTGCCTACACTCGCGCTTCTTTTGCCCTTGCCTTCATAGCGCGCCACCACATTCGTGCGAGGATAAGCTTCCGAATCCCCCGGCGCGCCCGTGGAGCGGATGTATTCCACCACAAAGCCTCTTTTCTTCAAGCGCTCACCGAGAAAGCGCGCACAAGCCTCATACGCATCGCCCGGTGGATTGACAGTAGGAATGCGAATCAGATCTTGCGTGAGCTCCGTAGCTTCTTCGCGCCGCGATTCAATGGATTTGAGCAGTAGGTCTGTCGCATTTGCGGAGGTCATAGCTGCAAGGATACAACTACAACACTTCGCTCGCAAAATCCGCCAACCGTGAACGCTCGCCACGCGCCAGGGTGATATGCCCGCCATGTGGCCAGCCTTTGAATTTATCGACAGCAAACGTCATGCCGCTGGAGCCTTCGGTGAGGTAGGGTGTGTCGATCTGCGCGAGATTGCCCATGCAAACGATTTTTGTGCCGGGGCCAGCGCGGGTGATGAGGGTTTTCATTTGCTTGGGCGTTAAATTTTGCGCCTCGTCGATGATCACGTATTTGTTTAAAAACGTGCGGCCTCGCATGAAGTTCATGCTCTTGATTTTGATTTTGGAGCGGATCAGTTCATTGGTGGCAGCGCGGCCCCATTCGCCGGCGTTGCCGCCATCGTTTTTGGTGAGGAATTCCAAGTTGTCGTCGAGCGCGCCCATCCATGGGCCCATTTTTTCTTCTTCGGTGCCAGGGAGAAAGCCGATGTCTTCGCCCACACTCACGGTAGCGCGGGTCATGATGATTTCAGTGTAGCGGCGCTCATCGAGCACTTGCGTCAAACCTGCGGCCAGTGCCATCAATGTTTTGCCTGTGCCGGCTGTGCCTGCTAGCGTGACCAAATCGACATCCGGATCCATGAGTAGATTCATCGCATAGCTTTGCTCGCGGTTGCGCGTGGTGACGCCCCAGATGGCGTTTTTGGCGTGGCCGTAATCTTTGAGCGTTTTGAGCACGGCCGTTTTGCCGCGAATCTCCGTGACGCGGGCATACAACGCTGGCTCGCCGGGCGACTCGAAATACACGAATTGATTGATCAGCAATTGCGGCACGATGGGGCCGCTGATGCGGTAAAAGGAATGGCCGCCACTTTGCCAGCTTTCTGCCGTCTTGCCATGCTTGTCCCAAAAGTCAAAGGGAAGAGCGAGGCTGCCGGTGTAGAGCAAATCGCCATCGTCGAGGGTTTTGTCGTTTTGATAGTCGTCTGTAGGCAAGCCCAGAGCGCGGGCTTTGACGCGCATGTTGATGTCTTTGGAGACCAAGACGACTTCACGGCCCTGAATTGCCCCCCCTTTTTCTTTGCTTTTGTACAGTTCGCCCAAGCCAGCCACCACACCAAGAATCTGGTTATCTGCCTTGCCCTGCGGCAGTGCGGCGGGTAAATTGGAATGGATCACCTGCGTTTGGAAAAACAAACGCCCGGTGGCTTCACGGTGGCCGGTGCCATCGAGCTTGAGGCCATCTTTCATGTCTGCGCCCTGCACTGCAGCAAGGGCGTCCAACGCACGCGAGATTTGCCGCGCATTGCGAGCAACTTCCGTCATGCCTTTTTTGTGGCCATCCAATTCTTCTAGCACGATCATGGGCAAATAAATATCATGCTCCTCAAAGCGAAAGAGGCTCATCGGATCGTGCAGGAGTACATTGGTATCGAGCACGAAGAGCTTAGCTGGGCCCGTGCTCTTTTTGCGCAAGGATTTGGCTGGCGCTGGTTTGCTATTATTTTGATAGCTTGATGGGCTTATTTTAAGCTGGCTATCTTGGGATTTCTCTTCAAATCTGAGCTTTGATTTGCCTGCGACAGCTTCGAGCAAAGCTTGCGTCTCGACCAATGCTTCGGGCGCACCGCCGCCCTCGCGTTCAAACTTCTCCACATTGGCAGAATGATCGCCCTCCTGCACATCAGCTGGCGTGGGTGGCCTGCGGCTCACACGAGAGGCGTTGGATGGGCGAGCCGGTGCGTCGTAAGCATCGGGGGAGAGCATGGCGGCGCGTTGGATGGGGGCAGGAGGCAGAGGCATGGTGGTTACAGCTCTTGAGCAAGTTAGATGAAGGGATGGATGAAAAATAAAAAAGCCACCCGGAAACCCGCGTGGCTTGAGAGAAAAAGGGCGCAGTGACAGAGCAAGAAGCCCGAGTCAGTATCAAATTCATAGCACCACTATACACGGGCTACATGTCAGTGCAAGAAAAATATTTTTGCACTCAGCTCCCGTATGCCACTGACGACGCAACTTGCTAGCAAAAAGTGAGCAACGACAACAACTTACGGCCTTGATGCCAAAGTGCCGACAAGAGCATCAAGCCGCTTTTTTCAGCGCCTTGACGGCTTTGAGCACTTCCTCCACATGGCCAGGCACCTTCAGACCGCGCCATTCTTGTTTCAAAATGCCGTCTGCGCCGACCAAGAAGGTGCTGCGCTCAATGCCTTTGACTTTTTTGCCATACATGATTTTGTTTTTCACCACGCCGAAGCCGTGGCAAAGCTTTTCTTCCGTATCGGCAATCAGCTCAAAAGGCAATTCAAGCTTGGCTTTGAATTCGTCGTGCGATTTCATGTTGTCTCGGCTCACACCTAAAACAATCGCACCAGCCTTGACGAAATCTTTGTATTTATCGCGAAACTGCATGGCTTCTGTGGTGCAGCCAGGGGTGTTGTCCTTGGGGTAGAAATACAACACCATCATTTGGCCGTGGTGCGACTGGTTGCTGACCTTCAGGCCGCTTGTCGCGTTGGCTTCGAATTCTGGGAGGGGTTTATTTACGACGACAGCCATGCTTTTTCCAGTATCCGGGTGCCCCTGTTGGAGCGATCCCTGTCTATCTTGAACAACCCCGTATTTTAGCGTATTCAGCCTCGTCTTCGTTCAACCGATGCAGACACGAATTCGGCCTGCTTTCAAGGCGTGAGGTGCTCGGCGAAGAATGCCAAGGTTCTCGCTTGTGCCAGCTCAGCGCTTGCGCGATCATAGGAGGCACGCTCGTCACAGTTAAAGCCGTGCTTTGCAGCATAAAGATGCACGGCGGCCTCTGGATAGGCTTTGCGCAAAGCGGCCACGCCTGCCATCGGCACATAATCGTCTTGGTCTGACAAATGCGCCATTACCGGGCAGCGCAGCGGCTGTGCTAACTCAAGGTGCATGCCGCCGCCGTAATAGGGCGCGCTGGCTGAAAGCCCTACAAGCTTTTGCGCGGCGCGCCAGCTCATCAAGCCACCCCAGCAGTACCCTACAACGCCTACCTTGAAAGCCTTGGGGGCGCCTGCTGCCTTGCCAGCGCGGGCGGCATGGTCAATGGCCGCTTGCACATCGCCCAGCAAAAGCGGCAACAGTGCCTCCGCAGCGGTTTTGAGGGCGAAGCCTTGGGGCATATCCTCTGCGGTGTAGCCCAGCTCCGCGCCTGCGGACACGCGGTGAAACAACGCTGGCGCAATCACAAAATAGCCCGCTTGCGCGTAGCGATCGGCCACATTGCGGATGTGCCTGTTCAATCCGAATATTTCTTGCAATACCACGACCGCGCCTTGGGCTTGGCCTTGCGGCACCGCTTCATAAGCGGCGATCTGCGCGCCGTCAGCGCTGGTCAAGTGAATCATCTGTCCCATGTGTTGCTCCTTCAAGCCATCAATTTGCGTTCAACAAAATCCAAACGATCTTGCCCCCAAAACATGTCGCCATCCACCACATAAGTGGGGGCGCCAAACACACCAAGATCAATCGCTTGCTGCGTGTTTGCATCGTAGCGCTCTTGCGCGGCTTGGCTGTGAGCTTGCTCAATGCGCTCTGTAGGCAAGCTCAGAGCGTGCAAAATCTCTGCGAAGGTGGTTTCTGATGCAATATTGCGCTCTTGCGCCCAGCATGCTGCAAAAACAGCACCCGCCACGCGCATGGCCTGCGCCGCACCATCATGCAAGTTCACAGCGATGATGAGCTTGGCCACATCATCGCCACTGACTGGGAAATATTGAGGCTGAATATTCATTGGCAATTGCAGGTGTTTGCTAAAGCGTGCCAGCTCCAGCAAGCGATAGGCTTGCCGCTGCGGTGCGCGCTTGGGCAATGGCAGCCCGCCAGAGATGGGGAAGACACGCCCTAAATCCACAGGCATCACACGTATTGTTGCGCCCGCTTTTTCTGCCATGGCTGCAAAGCGAGCATGCCCGAGATACGTCCAAGGTGATTGGGGGGCGAAATAGTAATCCACAGTTTTGCTCATCAGGTTCTCCAAAAGTTATGGCTGCATTTTGTTAGAGTGGCAAACTGTACCGACAAATCAACTTCTTTGCTCACATCACGCATCATGCCAAAAACTCTCTTGATTACTGGCGCCTCGCGCGGCATCGGCGCCGCAACGGCCATCTTGGCTGCAACGCAGGGCTGGCAAGTCGCGGTGAACTACGCTACTAATTCTCTTGCTGCTGATGGCGTGGTGCGCCAGATTCGCGCCAGCGACGGCGTGGCCATCGCTGTGCAGGCTGATGTGAGCGTGGAGGTCGATATCCTGCGTTTGTTTGAAACAGTCGATGCCAAGCTCGGGCGCTTAGAGGGCTTGGTCAACAATGCTGGCGTGGTGGATGTGGCGCAACGTGTCGATGAGATGAGCGTGGATCGCCTTACACGGATGTGGGCGACCAATATCACCAGCAGCTTTGTGTGTGCGCGCGAGGCCGTGCGGCGCATGAGCACGAAGCATGGCGGTAGCGGGGGCAGCATTGTGAACATCTCTAGCGCAGCAGCCCGCATTGGCTCGCCTGGCCAGTATGTCGACTACGCCGCCAGTAAGGCCGCCATCGACACCTTCACCATGGGGCTGGCCAAAGAAGTGGCCATAGATGGCATCCGAGTGAACGCCGTGCGCCCTGGCATCATCGACACCGATATTCACGCCAGCGGCGGCGAGCCAGATCGCGCTGTGCGCATGGCAGCGCATGTGCCGATGCAGCGAGCGGGCACAGCGGAGGAAGTCGCGCAGGCCATTGTTTGGCTGCTGTCAGGTGCGAGTAGCTACACCACCGGCTCGGTGTTGGATGTGGCAGGTGGGCGATGAATTCTAAGCAAAGACCACTATTTTTTTAGTAGCACTCTACGCAGGTTCTATGCCGGCTACACTCTGATTTCATTTAAAAAAAGAACATCCATGGATACCAAAGCCCTCGTCACCCTGCTCGCCATCGTTAACCCATTGGCCTGCATTCCGTTTTTCATTCACTACACGCAAGGCTTCTCGCGGGAGCAAAGGAAGCGCACCATCCTCGTGGCCAGCTTCAGCGTGTTTGTGGTGATTGGCCTGTCTGCCTTGCTCGGCTTAAAACTGCTGGAGTTTTTTGGCATCACCTTGGCCAGCTTCCAAGTCGGCGGCGGTATGCTCTTGCTCACCTCGTCTCTGGCCATGCTCAACGCCCAGCCCGCAGAAGCCAAATCAGCCCAAGCCGATATGGATGAGGCCGAGATGGCTGCGCGCACCAGCATCGCCGTGGTGCCGCTGACGATTCCCTTGCTTACAGGCCCCGCCACGATGTCAACGGTCGTGATCTACGCTGAAAAAGCCAAGAGCTTTTTACAGCTCGGCACCTTGGTGGGCTACGGCATCGTGATCGCGCTGGCCACATTTGCCTGCTTGTCGCTCGCACAGCCGATTGCCCGCGTTCTCGGCAAAACAGGCATCAACGTCATGACGCGGCTGATGGGTTTGATCTTGGCAGCGCTGGCGGTGGAGGTGATGGCCGATGGCTTGGTGAAGCTGTTTCCTGCGCTGGGCAGATAATGTCACGTTGCACAAAAAAAGGCGCATGATGCGCCCTTTTCTTTTGCTGCGATGTGTGTATCAAACAGCTGGTGCAGCCGCAACCGCCGGCGTACGCAGCTTGATATGCAACTCGCGCAACTGCTTCTCATCGACCAACGAAGGTGCCTGAGTCAACAGGCATTGGGCGCGCTGGGTTTTGGGGAAGGCGATCACATCGCGGATGCTGTCGGCCTTGGTCATGAGCGTGATGATGCGGTCGAGGCCGAAGGCCAAGCCGCCATGCGGGGGCGCGCCGTATTGCAAAGCGTCGAGCAAGAAGCCGAATTTGATTTGCTGCTCTTCGGGCGTGATCTTCAGCGCATCAAACACTTTGGCCTGCACATCGGCGCGGTGAATCCGCACCGAGCCGCCGCCGATCTCTGAGCCATTCAAGACCATGTCGTAGCCCTTGGCGATGCATTTCTCAGGCGCTGTGACCATCCAGTCTTCATGGCCGTCTTTCGGCGCGGTAAACGGATGATGCACAGCGGTGTAGCGCTGGTTTTCTTCATCGAACTCAAACATCGGGAAATCCACCACCCACATCGGTGCCCAACGGTCTTCAAACAAGCCGTTCTTTTTGCCAAATTCACCGAGGCCGATTTTGATGCGCAATGCGCCAATGGCATCGTTGACGATTTTTGTGCTGTCTGCACCGAAGAAAAGAATGTCGCCATTCTTCGCGCCGGTGCGTTTCATCACTTCTGCAATCGCTGCGTCGTGGATGTTTTTGACGATAGGCGACTGCAAACCATCGCGCCCTTTGCTTGCATCGGTGACCTTGATCCAAGCCAAGCCTTTTGCGCCGTAGATTTTCACAAAATCAGTGAAATCATCAATCTCTTTGCGCGAGAAGCCCGCGCCCTCTGCGCCGCCGCCGGGCACGCAAAGCGCCACCACGCGGCCATTTTTCATGTTCGCAGCGGCAGAGAACACTTTGAAATCCACGTCCTTCATCACGTCGGTGAGCTCAGTGAGTTCGAGCTTGATGCGCAGATCAGGTTTGTCTGAGCCATATTTGTGCATCGCATCCGCATACTTCATCACCGGGAATTCGCCCAAATCCACATTCATGGTTTGCTTAAATACATCGACCATCATGCTTTGAAACATGTCGCGGATTTCTTGCTCGGTGAGGAAGCTGGTCTCGATATCAATCTGCGTGAATTCAGGCTGGCGATCCGCGCGCAAATCTTCATCACGGAAGCATTTGGTGATTTGGTAATAACGGTCGTAGCCAGCCACCATGAGCAATTGCTTGAAGAGCTGAGGCGATTGCGGCAGCGCGAAAAATTGCCCATCATGCACGCGGCTGGGCACAAGGTAATCGCGCGCGCCTTCTGGCGTGCTCTTGGTGAGCATCGGTGTCTCGATGTCGATGAAGCCAGCCGCATCCAGATACTTGCGCACAGCCATGGCCACTTTATAGCGCAGCATCAAATTATTTTGCATGTAGGGGCGGCGCAGGTCGAGCACGCGATGCGTCAGGCGCGTCGTCTCGCTCAAATTGTCGTCATCAAGCTGGAAAGGCGGCGTGACGGACGCATTGAGCACGGTGAGCTCATGGCACAAGATTTCAATCTTGCCGCTCTTGATGTTGTCATTCGTCGTGCCACTCGGGCGGGCGCGCACAAGGCCCTTGATCTGAATGCAATACTCATTGCGCACGCCCTCTGCGGCCTTGAACGTCTCAGCGCGATCTGGATCGCACACCACTTGCACAGCGCCTTCACGATCACGCAGATCAATAAAAATCACGCCGCCATGATCGCGCCGGCGATTGACCCAACCGCAGAGCGTGACGACTTGGCCAAGATGCGCTTCAGTAACAAGGCCGGCATAGCTGGTGCGCATGGAAGTAGCTTGTGACATAGTGGTTTCTTTCAGTTTTATTTGGCAGCGAGCGCAGTGGGCGTAGCATGTCCGCCAGGCACGACCACACCCATGGAGACGATGTATTTCAGCGCTTCATCCACACTCATCGACAGTTCAATGCAATCGCTTTTCTTGAGCAAGACGAAGTAGCCGCCGGTAGGATTTGGCGTGGTCGGCACATAAACGCTCACGTATTCATCGTTGCTGCCGTTTTTTAAGTGCGCGGCCACATCGCCGGCAGGCGAGCCTGTGATGAAGGCAATCGTCCAGACATTCTCGCGCGGCCATTGCACGAGCACGGCTGTGCGAAACGCATTGCCGCCATCAGAAAACAAGGTGTCCGAGACTTGCTTCACGCTGGAATAAATCGAGCGCACCACGGGAATGCGATTGAGCAATGCATCCCACCAAGAGACGAGTTTTTTGCCCAAAAAATTGCTAGCTGCTGCACCTACCACGAGCAAAATCGCAAAGGCCAGCAACACGCCAAAGCCGGGAATGTGAAAGCCGATTAATTTATCGGGATGCCAATCGCCGGGCAAGATTTGCAAGGTTTTGTCAAGACTGGAGACGATCCAATCAAGCACCCAAACCGTGACCATCACCGGCACGATCACCAGCAAGCCGGCGAGCAGCCATTTACGAATAGATTTCATCATATTGAGATACTTCAGGGCATGAGTTTCAAGAAGATTTCAGCTCTTTGCCGGCGTAGAACCTGCGGGAGATGCTACTGATTTAGGAGTAGATGGCGCTGAAGCAGGTGTTGAAGAAGGCGCTGGAGCAGGCGCTGACGAAGGGCTTGCTGCTGGCGCAGCAGTGCCTGCAGCCGCTGGCACCGCTGTTGCATCGGCCTTTGGCTTGGTCTCTTCAGCCGCTTTGCCCACGCCGCTGTTTGCGCCATCACCATTGCCCCGAAAATCACTGACATACCAGCCCGCCCCTTTGAGCTGAAAGCCAGCAGCAGTGACTTGCTTGGAAAACGCGGAGGCACCGCACGCTGGGCAGACCGTGAGCGGATCATCAGAGATTTTTTGCAGCACGTCTTTGGCGTGGCCGCATGCAGAGCATTTGTAGGCGTAAATTGGCATAACTGAACCACCCTTTTGGGTAACTCAGCATTATAGTTTGCGCCGTTCGATCTATTGTGTCAGTGCAGAGCGTCAATCAAAGGCATGCCGAGGAATGGGATGCCCAGCATTCTTGATGATTTGCGGCGCAAGTGAGCCCAACAGCATCAAGCCTGCAGAAGCCAACAAACCATATAAATTGGCCGGCACGGTAGATTCTGGCGCAAGATTCATCACGCCCAGCCAGACAGCCAAGCCGCCGATGGCCGCAAACAATGCGCCTTGCGTCGTCGCACGCTTCCAATAAGCGCCGGCCACCAAGGGGATGAACGCGCCCGCCAAAGTCACGTTGTAGGCGTTTTGCACCATTTCATACATCGTGCTCTTGCTGTTGAGCGCAAACAGCAAAGCAATTGCAGTGAATGTGACCAAAATAATGCGCAAAGTGAAGAGGAATTGCTTGTCGTTCATCTTCGGCGCGAAGGGTTTGAGCACGTTTTCTGTGAACAGCGAAGTCGGCGCAAGCAAAGCGCCGCTGGCGGTGGACAAAATGGCTGAAAGCAATGCGCCGAAGAACATCACCTGCGCCCAAAGCGGCATTTTATTGAGCACCAAATCCGGCAACACCTTTTGAATCTCTCGTGCATCATCACCTGCGAAGAGCTTGGCCACCGCAGGATCGGCCACGACGGCTGCATAGGCAATGAAAATCGGCACGAAGGCAAAGCAAAAGTAGATCAAGCCACCATAAATCGTGCCGCGCACAGCCGTTTGCTCGTCTTTCGCACTCGTCATGCGCTGAAACACATCTTGCTGCGGGATCGAGCCAAAAGCGAACGCAAAGAACGCACCCGCCATCGCCCACCATCCCTTAGAGTCGGCAGGCATCCAATTGAATTTGCCATCAGCCGCCGCTTGCGCAATGACTTTTTGCGTGCCGCCCGCCATATCGCTCACGAGCCATGCCACAAGACTCAGGCCAATGATGATCACAATCGTCTGCAGCAAATCGGTAAACGCAATCGACCACATGCCGCCAAAGAGCGTGTAGATCAACACCACAGCAGCGCCGATCAGAATTGCCGTGTTCAGCTCAATCGCCCCGCCCGAGAGCACATGAATCACCAAGCCCAGCGCCGTCATTTGCGCGGATGTCCAACCCAAATAAGAGGCCACAATCGCAAAACTCGTGATCACCTCCACGCCTTGGCCATAGCGTTGCTTGTAAAAATCACCAATCGTCATGAGGTTCATGCGATAAAACAACTTGGCAAACAGCAAAGCTGCCAAGACCAAACAGACCGACGCACCAAACGGATCGCCAGGAATGCCGCCTAAGCCATCTTTGGCAAACGTGGCCGACACAGACAGCACCGTTTCCGCGCCAAACCATGTGGCAAACACAGTCGCCATGTTCATGTACAGCGGCAAACTGCGCCCCGCCACCATGTAATCCGCCGAGCTTTTCACGCGGCGCGCGGCGATGAGGCCAATCAAAATAGTCACGGCCAGATAAAAGGCGACAAAAATGATCAATGAATTCACGGCTTGAAGTCTCCACACAAGGAATAGCCAAGATTTTATGCATCTTGCATGCCAATTCGCACACAACAGCCAGCGACAAAGGGTTTTTACGCAGAAGCCAGGTGGCGCAAATTTGCTATGAATTAGATAGCATACTATGCATACAGAATGCTGGCAAATTGCTGATTTATCTTAAAAATCTGAAAAAAGCTCACCACAGCCTGATGCGCAAATACAGCATGATCAGCACCATGCCCACCACGAAACCGATGGCGCTGTAGATGATTTTTTGCAGCAAGGCATTGGTGCGCTTTTGCTCTTGCAGCAGCTCTTTGATCAGTGTGTCGTTACTGCCGCCTGTGCGCTGCAAAAATTGAGTGAGCAGCTGCGGCAATTGCGGCACGAGCTTGGCATAGCGCGGCGCTTGCGCTTTGATCGCATCGGTAAATCGCTGCGGACCGACTTGCTCGATCATCCATTTCTCAAGGAATGGCTTGGCCGTCGCCCACAAATCCAAATCCGGGTCAAGCTGGCGGCCCAAGCCTTCAATATTGAGCAGCGTTTTTTGCAGCAAGACGAGCTGCGGCTGAATCTCCACTTGGAAGCGCCGCGAAGTTTGAAACAGTCGCATCAGCACGATGCCCAGCGAGAGTTCTTTCAGCGGCCGATCAAAAAATGGCTCGCAGACGGCGCGGATCGCAGATTCAAGCTCATCAACCCGCGTATTCGTGGGCACCCAGCCCGATTCAATATGCAACTGTGCGACTCTCTTGTAATCTCTGCGGAAGAAGGCGGCGAAATTTTGTGCAAGATAGTCTTTATCGACTTCCGTGAGTGTGCCAACGATGCCGAAATCAAGCGAAATATAGCGGCCAAACGTTTCCTTGGCTGTGCTCACCTGAATGTTGCCGGGGTGCATGTCGGCATGAAAAAACCCATCACGGAAGACCTGGGTGAAGAAAATCGTCACGCCATCGCGGGAGAGTTTCTTGAAATCCACGCCAGCGGCTTTGAGCGTGTCGATCTGATTGATCGGAATGCCCGTCATCCGCTCCATCACGATCACTTCGGTGTGGCAAAAATCCCAAAACATCTCTGGAATCATCACGAGATTGAGGCCGGCCATATTACGCCGAAGTTGTGCGGCATTGGACGCTTCGCGCACAAGATCCAGCTCATCGTGCAGATACTTGTCAAATTCCGCCACCACCTCCAACGGCTTCAAACGCTTGCCGTCTGCGGAGAGATTTTCCACCCAACCGGCCATCATGCGCATGAGGCTCAAATCCTTGTCAATCACCGGCAGCATGTTGGGGCGCAGCACCTTGACGGCTACATCACGCAGTTGGCCATCCTTGGTTTTGAGTGTGGCGAAATGCACTTGCGCAATCGATGCGCTGGCGATCGGCTTGTGATCAAAGCTCTCAAAAATATCGGCCAGCTTGCGACCAAAAGAGCGCTCAATCGTGGCCACCGCAATGGCCGCATCAAAAGGCGGCACGCGGTCTTGCAGCATCGCCAGCTCATCGGCAATATCCGTGGGCAGCAAATCACGCCGTGTGGAAAGCACCTGGCCAAATTTAACGAAGATCGGCCCGAGCGCCTCCAGCGCTTCGCGCAGCCGCTGGCCACGCGGAGCGCTTAAATTTCTGCCCAGCGATGCGATGCGAGCCATGATCTTGAGCCAAGGCTTTTGAAAACTCGTGAGCACGAGCTGATCGAGCCCGTAGCGCAGCACAATGAAGACGATGAAGCTGCCCCGGCCCAAGCGAGAAAACCAATTCATGAGTGAGATGACTCTGGCTGGTTTGGCACAACAGCCGCTGGTGCAATGAATTTTTTGAGCGCATCGCCAATGCCGTGTACCGCCTTCATCAGCGTATGTGCCGGCACGTCACCCACGATGCGCGAGAGGTCTTCCTCCACATCCCAACGCACATGATCGACCAACCAATTGATTTCGGCGGCCAGCATCACATCACCCGCCACTTCCATGCGTGGTTTTTCACCACTGAGCAGGGTTTGTAGGATAGCAAGTGGATTCGTATCGAGCACTTTGAGTGACAAATCAGATTCGGCATCTGGCTTGGCCAGATCAAGCAGGCCAGCCGGCGTTACTATTAATTTCATAGCAATCCACGCAGATTCTATGCCGGCGATCTGCCCCTTTTGCCTCTTTAATCGCTCAATCGCGACGGGCTCTTGCTGCAAGACGTGATTAAGAAGCAACACGACGCGCTGCTGCATCTCGCGCAGCAGCCAATCGGGCGGCTGGGGCAGCGGGAAACTGGGGAAGGCGGGGGCATTGCTCATGCTTTGCATTATCTCTGCTTATTTTGTGGGCTTGTTTGTATATGGGTTTGACTATGTTGCCATGGTTGCGTCGGCTTGTGGCCTGTGGGAGCCGTATTCGGGCGGGCTCATGGGTCCTGCTCGCGAGCTAGGCGACACCTGTCGCCGTATGAGACGAAAAGCGCAAGCGCTTTAAACGCTGCGCTGCACAAATCGCCCGCCCGAATACGGCTCCCACAGGCCGTTGGTTGGCGCGGAGAGTTAGGGCCTCAGCACGCCAACAGTATTTGCAACTGCCACCATTTGCGTGCGAATATCTTTTGCGCTCCAAACAGGCCGCGAGGATTGGGGCTAGTGCGGCTGCCGATTTTCGCAGCACAGGGCTAGAAAACGCTTTGCGTTTTCATCATTGTTTCAGGCGACGGGTGTCGCCACTTTCCCGAGCAGGGTACATGAGGCAGACGCAATAGCTCCAATCCTCGTAGCCGTCCTAATCAAACCGAAACGATCACTACAAATTCAATAGCACTCCACGCAGTAAACACGGCTTCTAATCGCCAATGAGACACAAAAAAGCCCAGTAAAAACCGGGCTTTTTAAACGAGACGGAGAAGATTAATTCAAAGCCTGCAAACCCGCCACCAGCCAGCCTGCGCTGCCGTCTTTGGGTTTGGTCATGTTCCACACTTCACGGAACGGGCCGGGGCTTTGTGATGGGTCTTCTTTGATCATGCCAGAGAATTCGACGCTGGCCATCCAATCGTTGCCGGTGTCTTCGATGCCCAAGAGCTTCGCATCCAGTGCAGCCACTTCAGTGTGATTGACTGCGCCACCGATGTGTTGATCACGCTCAGCGAGTTGCTGGCGAATTTCACGGAGCATCTCGTCTGTCATCATGGTGCCGAGTGTGGAGACATCGTTTTTGTCCCAAGCGGCTTGTAAACTCACGAAGGCTTGTTTTGCCGTCCCGAGGAAGGCAACAGCATCAAAATCAGCAGGAACACTCCAATTGTTGCCGCCACCAGACAAACGCGAGCCGATCAAGCTGCCACCAAGCGCCGTTGCGCCCGCTTGCGGCTGTGCTTGGAAAGCCGTGGAATTGCGCTCCCAAGGGCGTGCAGATGCATCATTGCCCACGGTATCCGGGCTGTAGCTGCGCTGGGTAGAAACATCGGGTGCGGCAGAGCCTGCGCCTGCGCCGGCCATCGCGTAAGGTGAATTGTGCTGTGGCATGCCGCCTTGGCTAGCGGCACGGCGGCGCATGAACCAACCCACACCCACCATGATAGCCAAGGCCAGCAGGGCAAACATCAAAAACTGGCCAAACGCCTCGCCCAAGCCCAGCGAGCTGGCCAGCCAAGCCAAGCCCAAGCCGGCAGCCAAACCACCCAGCATCGCGCCCCAAGGTTTCTTGGGCGCTGCGGCGGCAGCACCAGCGGCCGCAGGCGCGGCCGGCTTGGCTGCTGCGGCTGCGCCAGGTGCGGCGGCGGGCGAGGCCGGCGCAGCTTGCTGCTGCGTCACGTTGTTGGATTGTTTGCCCATCGATTTGCCGCCGCCCAAGCGTTTGGCAGCATCTGCATCTAAACTCGTGAGCGCTAGGCTTAACGCCATCACACCCGTTGCGATGAAAGAAAGAAATTTCATACCTTGCCTCCTAAAAATAAATAACAACAATGAATGTACCGTTGACTCGGCAAATTTCAAGTCACCTGATCCCTAAGAAATCAGCATTTGATGCCTACATGCAACGCCACCACGCCCGCTGTTAAATTATGAATATCGACATGGCCAAAACCCGAAGCCAGCATCATGGCTTTGAGCGTTTCTTGGTCAGGGTGCATACGAATGCTCTCAGCTAAATACTGATAACTTTGCGCATCACCCGCAACCATTGAGCCTAATTTTGGCAGGATCGAGAAAGAATACCAATCGTAGGCCTTTTGTAGGGGCTTGGCGACTTTGGAGAATTCCAGCACCAAGAGCTTGCCGCCAGGCTTCAAAACGCGGCACATCTCGGCCAGCGCCGCTTCTTTGTGCGTCATGTTGCGCAGACCGAAAGCCACGGTCACAACATCGAAATGATCGCCAGGCAGTGGCAGATTTTCTGCATCGCAGACCAAAGTCGGCACAGCAAATCCAGCATCTACCATGCGATCACGCCCAACGCGCAGCATGGCTTCGTTGATATCTGTGTGAACAACCTGCCCTTGCCCTTGGCTTAAACCCACTTTTTTGGCAAACGCCAGTGCTAAATCTCCTGTGCCAGCAGCCACATCCAGCACCTTGGAGCCCAGCGCAGCGCCTGAGACGAGCACGGTGTAAGCCTTCCAGCCGCGATGCAGGCCGGCAGACATCAAATCATTCATCACATCGTATTTGGAGGCAACGGAATCAAACACGCCGCGCACCTGAGCCGCTTTCTCGCCTTCGTCGACTGTTTTGTAGCCAAAATGCGTGTTTGCCATCGTGATTTCTGCTTAGATTGCTATAAAAATAGGAGCGATGAAATTCAGTGATGGCCACATCCAGCGCCATGCACATGAGCACCAGCGGCCACCATGGGCGCGTCGCGCTCAGCGCCCGCTTCGGCCAGCTTCGCCAGGTAGCGCGTCCACAGATCGTCTTGCTGACTTCCCAAAAAATACAAGTAATCCCAAGAAAAAATGCCACTCTCATGGCCATCGGTGAACACCGGCTTGATGGCGTAATTGCCAACCGGCTCAAGCTCTTGCAAGCCGACATCGCGTTTGCCAGTTTGCAGCGTTTCTTGCCCTGGCCCGTGGCCTTGCACCTCTGCCGAAGGCGAATACACGCGCATCAACTCAAACGGCAGTTTGAAGGCTTTGCCATCAGAAAAAGCAATTTCAAGCAGCTTAGATTGCTGATGGACAGTGATGTCCGTTGGAGTGGGGGTGTCTTTTGTGAGGCCGGCCATGCATTGCTTTCAAGCGCTAGGGAAAAGCGCATGCTCAGATTTTAGAAGCGAATTCAAAAACGAACCGACATGCTGAAATGCAGTTTGTCATCGCCTTTTTGTGGCGCACTGGAATTGGTGGCCAGCGGCAGCTTGCTGCTGTTGAGCAGTCGGCCGTAATCGGCGTTGAGCGAAACGCCTGATTCGTGGCCGTAGCGCAGGCCAATGCCTGCGCTGGCTAAATTGTCGTGCGTCACACGGCGCAGGCCATCGGCATCGCGATTGCGCAGCCAACCTGCATCCACAAAGCCCGTGAAACGCAGCCCTTTGGCCAATTCTGGCGAAGTGATCTCCAAACTGCTGCTCAGCCCTGCATCGCCTGCAATGGCCCGATCAGGTGCGCCGCGAAGTGAAGACAAACCGCCCAAGCCCATTTGCTCACCCGAGATCAAAGCCGTGTTGCTCATTTGCAGCTGAGTGCGCAGACTCCAGAGCCAAGTTTTGCTCAAGTTGGCAGAATACTGATGCCCGGCACGCAAAATACGAAAGGCTTGGCTTGATATACCCTGCCCGGTGACGGTGTTGTTGTATTCAGAGGCATAAGCTGCGGCTGAATTGCCGCTGCCGCCGCGAGAATTGACCACCAGATCCGTGTTGTAAGACCACAGCGAGGCATCGGATTCATTTTTGACCTGATAGCTCAGCCCCACTGGGCGGCTGCGCCGATCCACGCCCACCGCCACGCCATTGACCACGGCAGCGCCAAACAAGCGATCATCCACACTGACAGAAACGTAGCTGCGTCGCCCGCCTTCAGGCTCTTGAGCCATCGTGTAATTCAAACCCAATGTGCGGCCCGCTCCGGTGCTGGTGAATGTGCCAAATGTGCCAAGCACATCGGATTTTGTGGCCGACAGACCCAAAGTGCCGCGAGCAGCATAAAAAGGGATTTTGTAATTCAAACCCCATTGGTGGACACTGCCCGGTCGCTCCAACGAGGTGGTGTAAGCCAGCACCATTTGATGGTCTCGCTCCCACAGGTTGTTGTGTCCAGCAGAAAGGGTAAAGCGATCTCGCCCCGAGGAGGCATTGCCATTGTTGGCCAAACTGATCGCAGCAAACCAAGGTCGTGAATCACGCACTTCAATCGTGGCATCAATCTTGTCGGCCTCGGCGGATTCTTTCAAGGCCACGCTCAGCTGCTTGCTGGGATTGTCGTTGGCCATGCTGGTTTGCACCGCGATGCGCTTGAAATTTGGCGAGGCACCCTCGCGCAGCTCTGGCAAGCTGGCGCGGATGTTGTTTTCTTTGAAATGCTGGTTGCCTGTGACCACGATACGGCCGATGCTGAATTTCACAATATCTAGCGAGACGGCATCACCCACCTCTTGGGGCGGCAGCGCCACCTTGTGCAAACCAAACCCCGCATCACGCAATGCCGCCTCAAGTGCTGCCGTGGCTTTTTGCAAAGTATCGATGGTGGCATCGCTGCGCAAAAAAGGCGCGAGCACTTGGCTGGTCTGGGCCGCACTCAGGGGGTTGTCGCCTTTGATGTTGAAACCACGGATCGAAAAACTGGGGTTGGCTGTAGCTACAGCCGCAGCCGCAGGTGCAACCGGTGGTGCGGATTGCGCCCACACCAAGGGGCTGGCCAAAACGGCCACTGCACAACTCATGGCTTGCGCTAAGACCGGCAAGGATGGCAAGGATGACACAACGCGGCAAGCATCAAAGCGTGGGGCGAGTTTGGACTGCATATTTGGATTGTGACATTCTGAGGCGACAGCGCTCATCAAAGCCGGCTCAACGGCAAACCCGGCCACCCCGAATGTTGGAATCGCCCAACAGTGCGGTCACATTGAAGTTACTCGCATTGGGCAAAGGTGTGCGGTCAAACTCAAGGAAGCGCGGCACATCCTGAGGCCGCGCTACCGAGCCATTGTTGCCCGCAAAGCCCGCCTCATTGCGCCCCAAATGGAGCACGGAGCTGCCCGATGCAATCTCAATATGGCCATCGCGCACAAAAACAAACAAGCCTTCTTGGTTTTCGCTGGTGTTTTCGCTGCCAAACAAGGCGGGCGGCACAGATAAGCTGCCTGGTGCCGTGAGATCATTTGCAGGCTCTGTGTTCACAGCTTGCGTGCCTTGGGGCAAAACACTCAAACCTTGGCCTGCATTGAGCACGAAACTGCTGGTGAAATCCGTGAGCTTGGTGACATCCACCGTGCCAGAGTAGGTAAACACCGTCAGGCCGTCGTTTGGCGCACCGGCCTCGCCTGCGCAAGCACCTGTGCAGCGCATGAGCACATCCGTGCCGCGAATGCCGATGGTGGCCGTGGAGGTGCTGTAGCTCACGTTTTTATTGTTGGCTCTGCCAATCAGGCCAGACAAGGCACGCACGGTGCCCTTGAGCAAAGAAGTCAGCATGCGGCCTTCGCCTGCATTTTTGTCGTCAAACACATAGTTGTCGATGCGGAACCGGCTCGCAGCGCCTACCGTGATGCGCGATTCATCGCGAAAAGCCAAAATAGCTTGTGTGCCCTGCCCGGTTTCGATCACATCGCCCGGATAAATACTGCCGCCATCAACCAAACGCCGGCGCTGGCCGGCCACATCCAAAGCGGCCACCTCACCGCGCGAAGACAGCACTTTGGCGCTGGCCTGTATGGCATTGGGTTTGGCCGCTTGCGTCACGCGGCTGGCTTCGTTGCCGCAATCTCGGCTGCAAATGCGTGCATCAAAATCCGTGCCGCGAATGCCAATGGTGGCGGTGTTGGTTTGGATGCGAGCTGCATTGGGCGAATTTTTAGAAATCAGCCCCGTGATCGCACGCAAGCCACCACGCAGCATATTGATCACCATGCTGTTGTCTTGCGCATCTTGGCTGTATTTGAATTGCGAAAGCACCATCTCGCTGCCGGGTCGCACCGTCATGCGTGTGCCATCTTGGAGCTTGACCACTGCAGTGGCACCATCAGCGGTCGTGAGCCGATCACCTTCTTTCAAGGCCAGCCCCTTGCCCAGCGTGCGCGGCGTTTGGCCAGGTGTTTGCGCAAAGCCTACACCGCGCATGAACTCAACCTCCCCAGCAGATGGGCTGCCTGAGATTTGCGCCAAAGCAGGGTTGACCAGCCAAGTCATGGCCAGCATGCTGCATAGCAATGCGGCTCGAATGCGCAGAGGATGAGAGGGCTTGGTTTGGATCATGGCATGAGCAGCGTGCTTCAAAACGCAATGGGTTGTGTGACGACCCATCAATAGTAGGGCTTTTTATGGGATACCAACAGCCCCAAGCACTGGTGAAATGTCACGGATCACTTGCGCTCGGTCTTTAAAAGCACGATTACAGCGTGTTTTTGTGACAAAACGCACAGTTGGCTCACACCAACACTCGCTCAATGCCGCCCTGATTGGCCTTGGCCACGTATTCGGGCAGCCAGTTGTCGCCCAGAATTTGCTTGGCCATTTCCACGACGATGTAGTCGGCCTCTAACAGGCCATTTTGCAGGTCGTTGCCATAGCGCGACAAGCCCTGTAAACAGCTAGGGCAGCTGGTGAGAATTTTCACGTTGGCCTTTTCCGATACGGCTCCACTGGCTCGCAGATCGGCTTCTCCTTTGCGGATTTCCTCTTCCTTGCGGAAGCGAATCTGCGTCGAAATATCAGGCCGCGTGACGCCGAGCGTGCCGGATTCGCCGCAGCAGCGCTCGTTTTTCAGCACGTTCTCACCCACGAGCGCTTTGACGGTTTTCATCGGATCTTGCAGCTTCATCGGGCTGTGGCAAGGGTCGTGATACAGATAGCCGCCTTGCTGCGCCGCATTCAAGGTGATACCTTTTTCTAGCAGGTATTCATGAATATCAATGATGCGGCAGCCGGGGAAAATTTTGTCAAATTCGTAGCCTTGCAACTGGTCATAACACGTGCCGCAACTCACCACCACGGTTTTGATGTCCATGTAATTCAGCGTATTGGCCACGCGATGAAAGAGCACGCGGTTGTCCGTGATCATCTTCTCGGCTTTGTCAAACTGGCCCGAGCCGCGCTGCGGATAGCCGCAGCACAAGTAGCCGGGCGGCAGCACGGTTTGCACGCCTGCATGCCAGAGCATGGCTTGCGTAGCCAAGCCCACTTGGCTGAACAAGCGCTCCGAACCACAACCAGGAAAGTAAAACACCGCTTCCGTCTCGGCAGTTGTGGCCTGCGGATTACGGATGATTGGCACGTAATCGTTATCTTCAATGTCCAGCAAGGCGCGCGCCGTCTTTTTCGGCAGACCGCCGGGCATTTTCTTGTTGATGAAGTGGATCACCTGCTCTTTGATAGGCGCTGCGCCCAGCGTCGACGGTGGCTTGGCCGTTTGCTTTTTCGCCAAGCCACGCAGCAAGTCGTTGGCCAAGCGCTGCGCCTTGAAGCCGACATCGACCATCGCCGAGCGCATGAATTTGATCGTCTCAGGATTCGTCGCGTTCAAGAAAAACATCGCCGCTGCA
>JANNED010000332.1:0-1724 GCA_031388245.1 Variovorax sp. | reverse complement strand
ACTTTGCGGTGAAGGTTTGGCTCGGTACGACCAGATTTTTGCAATTGCGCGACGATATTTTTCACCTGCTGGCTACTGCTCTTTTCGCAGACCAACACGGCATCAGCCGTCTCCACAATGGCCAATCCTTTGACTCCTACCGCACTAACCAAGCGGCTGCTGGCATGAATAAAATTATCTTGGCTGGCATCGAGCAGCACATCACCATGCGTTACATTGCCCTGCGCGTCTGCTGGCCCAACTTGCCAAACAGCATCCCAAGCACCCACATCGCTCCAGCCTGCCTGCAAATTAATCATACAAATCGGAAAATCCGAGCCAGGGCATTTCTCCATGACCGCGTAATCGACAGATTCTGAGGGGATCTGCGCAAAGGCTTGTGCATTGGGACGCACAAACCTCATACCGCCATGCAGTTCATCTTGCGTGTGGTCAGCAAATGCTTTCTCACAGGCATGCAGAATGTCGGGCCGAAATTGCGCCAATGCCTTCAGCCAAACGCTGGCCTTGAGCACAAACATGCCACTGTTCCAAGCATAGTCTCCTGATGCAAGATATCGCTGCGCCAGTGCATCATGAGGCTTTTCAACGAACTGACTGACTGCGCAGATCCCTGATGAATCTGCACTAGGCTCAAATTGAATGTAGCCATACCCCGTTTCTGGTCGATCAGGGGTGATGCCTAAGATCACAATAGCACCCGATGCTGCTTGATCAATCGCCAGGCGCATGCTCCGCGCATAAGCTGTTTCATCGCCGATGTGCTGATCCGATGGACTGGCAACGAGTACAGGGTCTGCGCCGCGCGCTGTGGCCTGCAATGCGGCCAAAGTCAAAGCAGCTGCTGTGTTGCGTGCGCTAGGCTCCAAGACAAAGGTGGAAGATCCTGCTTGCATCTCCCGAAGTTGTTCAAGGGCAAGGAAGCGATGCTCTTCGCCAGTCACGATCAAGGCATTATCGATATGAATATGCTCATCTGCTAAAGCGTGAAGCCTTTTCACAGCATGCTGGAACAAGCTGTGTTGACCTGAGAGCACCAAAAATTGTTTGGGAAAACCTGCGCGCGAGAGCGGCCACAAGCGCGTGCCCGAGCCGCCGCAGAGGATCACTGGCAAAGCTTGGATCACGGTGCGCCTGCTTTCTGCCCGCCGTGTGCACTGTCCAGCTCAGCCTGAGCTTTGAGTGCAGAAATTTCTATGCTCAGACGCTCATATTCATGCAATTTAACTTGCAAAAACTTCGCTGTAAGCTCTGCGCGCGCAGTAATCCCTGCGGGTGTGAGCACATAGGCATAAGCCAATTTATTCTTGCTGTTTTTGAAATTTCTGGCTTTGAGAAAGCCTTTGCCAAGTAGCGCTCTGAGGCAATAATTCACTTTGCCCAGACTCACCCCAAGCTCGCCAGCCAGCTCGCGCTGGTTGAGCTGGGGCTGGCGCGTCAGCACTTGCAGTGCACGTAAATCAGTTTCTAGGGTTGATGTGTTCATGTGTTGAACAGATGCTACCATAAGTGGTGTAAAAAAATCAAGCTTATGTTGCGCATCCTTTGTTTTGGCCGATTCTTTGATGACATCCCCGGCGGCATGCAGACGCATGTGGATCATTTGTTCCGTGCCATGAAGGCCGATGTGGATTACGTGCATTTGGTGCCCAGCCGTGACGCGCAGGGCTTTACCGGGCAATTGCACGGCTTTCCGCTGATTCGCACACCCAGCTGGAATGTAG
>JANNED010000215.1:0-7453 GCA_031388245.1 Variovorax sp. | reverse complement strand
GTTGGATTTGATTTAAGTTTTCGCAATAAAAAACCAACACATCCATCAAATGCGATGCAGTTTGCCCAAGCTGCCTATGCTCAAAAAGAGCCACCATTTCCTTTGCTGTCATCTCTGGCCTTTGCCAGCGCTCGCGCATCTTCTTGATCGCTGCCAAGGCCCGGGCTGGGCTGAGCATGATTTGATTGAGCACAAATTGATCTGGCGTTTGCAGTTCAATCCCGAAACCATCGAGCACTTGCTGCGGAAAATCCTTGGTATTGAAAGTCAAGATCGCATCTGCATTGCCCCGTATTGCAGCAGCCAGCACATGCCTGTCGTTCGGGTCGGGCAGTTGCAAGGCCATGATGAGCGGCTCATAGCCTGTGATCAAGCAATCGGGAATGGCAGTGCGCATGTGTTCAATCGCATGCGCAATCGTGCTCTCGCTACCTGGCTTGTTTCTCAGTAAAGCTTCTGCCCACTCACGCTCAATTTCTGCCGTCCATCTGGCCGTGTACAGGTCTGCATGCGCCAAACTCAGCAGCACATCGCGCAGCAGCCGTGGATACAAAACACATGCATCCAATACGATCGTGTATCTCCCGCTGACGGCCATTCAAAGCGCCTCGCCCAAATCGTCTGCAATTTGAACCAGCTTCTTAAGTGCTATCTCTGAGCGCTGCTTCTGCTCTTCTTGATAACGCACCAATTCCTCAAACTCAATTCGGCGGTGGCTGTTGACCATGCGGCAGACCAGCCGCCCTGCCTCGATCTCTTTGATCACAAAGGGGCGCGAGACATTGAGAAATGCAGCCGCCTCTTGCGTGGTCAGCTCGCATTTTTGCGGCACCAGCAGCATCGGCTCGCGCTTGGCCATCTGGCGCAACACATCCGCAAAAAACCGCAGAGCGCGCGGCGGCAGCGTGAGCACGGGCGTTTGCCCCGCTTCATCGCCGGTATCAATAATGAGCTTGATTTGCTGCGCTTTGGAATGATCTAGCGCAGCCATCAGGCAGGCTCGCGCCGTAGCAGCCATTTCAGCCTCGGCTTGTGTAGCGGGGTCAAGCACTTGTTGGCTCATGATAGAAATCTCTGTGAGTGACTCGGTGGGCGATTCTAAATTGAATAACCGCAATAATAGCAATAAACGAAATAAACGAAAAGCGTTAGTTGCATTGCCCTTAGATCAGGGCACAAGGCGAGCGATCAGTTTTTGCCGTTTTGAACGTCTTGTTGACTGGCTTTGGAAAACGCCAAAATCACCTCGCGCACGATTTTGCGTTGCCCAATGGGTAGGGATAGAAATGCTTCAAACGTGTCGCGTTCAGCATAGCCTGCACCCTCATGCCAGAGTTTTTCAGAGGCGCGCAGTTGTTGCTGCACGTGCTCGCCGAAGCGCAACTCATGTGGTTCGATCTTGAGCCACAAGGCCAAAGCCTGAATTTTGTCCTGCGTAGGAATCGTTTCGCCATTGAGCCACTTCCATGCAGTCTGTCGGCGCACGGGTGCACCAAGCCAGTGATCGTTGAACTCACGTTCTAAAACAGCCCCGCTGAGTTCTAGCCCTTGGACTTTCATGGCTGCCCGCAATCTTTCACTGAAGAGCTTTTTTTCACGCATGTGGGCAAGGTATCGGCTGCACACGGCATATTTGTCCCTTACAGTTGACGTTTCGCGTCACTTATTGAGGGATTTTCAAAAATACTATGGCCAAGTCATTGCTCGAACAATTACCCGAAATCGTCAAAAAGGGCAGAGAAGAGGCAGAAAAAATCCTCGAAGGTTTAGAAAACCGCCATCGCGTGCGCCTGCAAACCCGCGAGTTGGTCTTGCCCGCGAAGGATTCAAAAGCAACGGATTGGGTCACAGCACAAAGCCGCGCAGTGCAGCGCGAGGTATTCGCACCCGGTCAAACCAGCCTGATTGCCAGTGCGCAACCGATGCTGGGAGAAACAACCGATTCCTCGGAGCACATGCAAAGCCAGTCGTGGACCAATCGCCTGATCTACGGCGACAACCTGTTGGCGATGGCCGCGTTGCTGGCGGGCGATGAGCACACGCCCAGCCTGCGCGGCAAGGTGGATTTGATCTATATTGATCCGCCGTTTGACAGCAAGGCCGATTACCGCACCAAGGTGAACTTGCCCGGTGTGGAGCTGGAGCAAAAGCCCACGGTGATTGAACAGTTCGCCTACTCCGACACTTGGAGCGATGGCACGGCTTCGTACCTCGCCATGATCACACCGCGCCTGATCTTGATGCGCGAGTTGCTGGCCGATACCGGCTCGATCTATGTGCATCTGGATTGGCATGTGGGGCATTACGTAAAACTCTTACTCGACGAGGTGTTTGGCAAAAAACAGTTTCGTAACGAGATCGTCTGGCACTACTCAGGCTGGAACAAGCAACTTCAGAACAGCTTTGAGAAGCGGCATGACACTCTCTATCTGTATGGAAAAACTGATTCACAGTACTTCGCATCCTTCTTTGAAATGTGGGACTCGAAGGAAGAGTATGTAAAAAAACGGAAGCAAAAAGTTCACATCGATGCTGATGGACGTGAATACGTCTTGTCTGATGCCGGTAATGGAGAGCGCATCGAACGCTACCTAGATGAAGTCATGAAAGAAGGCGTCGTTGTGGATGATGTTTGGCACATGGACAAGCTGAATAACTCGGCCAAAGAGTCAGTTGGCTATTCGACACAAAAAACTGAAGAGCTATTAAGTCGAATCATTAGCTCATCTTGCCTAAAAAACGGCCTAATTATGGATACATTCGGCGGCTCAGGCACCACAGCCGCTGTCGCCGAAAAACTAGGTCGCCGCTGGATCACCACCGATCTCGGCAAGCCTGCCTGCATGATCATGCGCAAGCGGCTGATTGATCTGGAGGCCAAGCCTTTTCTGTATCAGGCGATTGGCGACTATCAAGTCGAAGCGGCCAAGGCCACGCTCGGGCGAGACTTCCGGATTGGCGATTTGTCGCAAATCGTGCTCTCGCTCTATGGCGCTTTGCCACTGCCGATGGATGTGAACCCGCAGCGCAATTTGGGGCAAATCGCGGGCATGGAGCTGGGCGGTAAGAAAAGCAGCAAGACGCTGGTGCTGGCAGATTCGCCTAACAAGCTCACCGGTGCGGCTACGCTCAAGAAAGCCATTGCGCAGCGCGATAACTTGCTGGGCGGCTGGGATCGAGTGGTGGTGCTGGGCTGGAACTTTGAGCCGTCGATTGGCGAGACCATCACCGCGCTGAACGATTCGCGGCTAGAGGTGCTGGTGATTCCGCCTGATTTGATGGATCGACTCAAGAAAAAAGGCGGGCTGGACAAGCTGCGCGGGCAGGTGCGGTTTTCTAGCCTGCAATACCTGACGATTCACCCGATTGAGCGCAGGGCAACAGGGGAGCAGGAGACTCTGACCATCAAGCTGAAAAATTACGTGCTGCTCTCCCCAGAAGCCATCAACTTGGACGATGCCAACCGCGCCAAGCTGCAAGCGGTGGCCAATGCCGAGCCACTGGCGCTGATTGAATACTGGGCGGTGGACCCAGACTACGACGGCAAAGTGTTCCGCTCAGTCTGGCAAGACTATCGCGGCAACACGGCAAATGATGAAGACGCGCTGCGTGTGGTGACGCAAGCCTCAGTTACCGTTCCCGGAAAAGATGGCACGCGCAAGGTATGCGTGCGTGTGGTGGATGTGTTTGGCTTTGAAGCTGAGGTGGTGAGCACGGTGGGGGCTGCGGCATGACTGTCAAAACTGATGCCGCAGACGATCAACTCGCCCTGTCCGCCGGGCTGACCGCTAAGACCCAGCAGCTTTGCTTGGGGCTGGAATCTGGCGCGGCAGACATTTTGGAGCTTGTCACGCCGACCACGGCTGAGCTGCTGATGTGGTGGTTTGGTGAAGACATGGTGCTGGCCAGAGGTGGAAACAATGGGGCGCTGAATTTTCATGCAGGGCAGAAGCAGGCCATATTGAACGCCATCGTGGCGCATGAGGTGCTGGGCAAAGACCGTGCAAGCTGGACGCTTCAGAATTTGTATGAGCAGGCTGCGCCCGAGGCGCTGCTAGAGGGCACACGGCTGGCTGAGGTGTCCAGCTCGAAGCACGCGCATCCTAAATATTGCTTGAAGATGGCCACGGGCACTGGCAAGACTTGGGTGCTGCAAGCGCTGCTGATCTGGCAGATGCTGAACAAGACGGCGGCGCTGGCCGAAGGCATGGACGATGCACGCTTCACGCGACAGTTCATGGTGGTGGCACCGGGGCTGATTGTGTATGAGCGGTTGCTGGATGCGTTTTGCGGCAAGTTGGTGCACGGCGGCAACGGCTCGCGTGACTTTGCCAGCTCAGATATGGCGCAGTTTGCTGACCTGTTCATCCCCGAGACGCACCGCGAGGCGGTGTTTGCCTTCGTACGCGGTAATGTGTGCAGCAAAAACGAGATTGGCTTGAAGGCCACTGGGAACGGCATGATCGCCATCACGAATTGGCATTTGCTTGTTGAAGGGGATTCAATCGAAGAAGTTGAAGAGGTGAGCGCGCCCGGTGCGCCGCCTGACCCGCAGCAGGTGATTGAATCTGTGCTGCCGCTCATGCCGGGCCGCGCTACGGGCAATAGCCTAGAAGTGTTAGACAGGCGCTATGCGCGAGGCAATGTGCTGGAATTTCTGGCCGGGCTGCCCGAGCTGATGGTGTTCAACGACGAAGCGCATCATATTCACGAGTTCAAACGCGAAGGCGAGACGACAGAGGTGGAGTGGCAAAAGAGCCTGAGCCGGATTGCAGAGCCGAAGGGGCGGCGCTTCGTGCAGATGGATTTCTCAGCAACGCCTTACAACGATGTGGGCGGTGGCAAAAACAAACGTAAGCTGTATTTTCCGCACATCATCACCGACTTTGATTTGAAGAGCGCCATGCGGGCGGGTTTGGTGAAATCGCTGGTGCTGGATCGGCGTAAGGAAATCGGTGCACTGCCTTTGGAGTTCAAAGCCGAGCGCGATGAGGCAGGCAACCCCTGCTTGAGCGAAGGACAGCGCGTGATGCTGCGGGCGGGATTGAAAAAACTGCGCAAGCTGGAAGCGGATTTCGCCAAGATTGATTCCAAGCGCCATCCGAAGATGCTTGTGGTGTGCGAAGACACCACGGTGTCGCCGCTGGTGGCCGCCTTCCTTCAAGACCAAGAAGGCCTGGGCGATGACGAAGTGATGACGATTGATTCGGGTAAGAAAGCTGAATTAGGCGAGAAAGACTGGGCGCCCGTGCGCGAGCGCCTGTTTAGTGTGGACAAACATGCCACCCCGCGCGTGATCGTGAGCGTGCTGATGCTGCGAGAGGGCTTTGATGTGAACAACATCTGCGTCATCGTGCCGTTGCGCTCCAGCCAAGCGCAGATTCTGCTGGAGCAAACGATTGGACGCGGCCTGCGCCTGATGTGGCGCGATGCGGAATACACCGATCTCAAGCGCGAGAACCGCGAGCGCATCAACGCAGGGCAGGAACCGGGCAGCTTGCTGGATGTGCTCTCCATCGTGGAGCACCCGGCGTTTCAGTCGTTCTACGATGATTTGATCAACGAAGGGCTGGCGGGCACCACGGGCGACGAGATGGATGACACCAGTGCCACAGGTGATGTGATGGCGGCTGAGTTGCGCGATGGCTTTGAAGCCTTTGATTTCGGTATTCCATTCATTTTGCAAGAAGCAGACGAGTTGCGCGACCATCATCCCCTGGATGTGGGCGAATTGCCCGCTTTCACGGCCATGACACCTGACCAATTGACAGGCTTGCTCGGAAAAGGCGACACCTTCATCTCGCAAGACCTGCAAAGCGCTACGCTTTTTGGGGATTACCGGGTCAATGGTGCAGTGATGAATGTGGCGGGCTACAACGACTATTTATCGCGGATCACGCGGCGGATCAGCCAAGCGCTGAGTTCGGATTTACCCAAAGGCAACAAGGTGGCCACGCATCTGGCCAAGCCGTATTTGCAGGTGAACACGGCAGAGCTCACCGGCTGGATTGACGACTACATCTGGACGCAACTGTTTGGCCAAACCTTCAACCCGCTGGAAGATGCGCAAGGTACGGAAAACTGGCGCGTACTACTGCTGCAACCCGTAGTGGATCACATCACCAAAGTGTTTGCCGTGGCGCTGCTGGATTCGGAGCAAAAGCACGTCACTGGACAGACCGAGGTGCATCAGCGCATGCTCTCCGAAGTGCCCAAGCTGATGGTGCGCGAAAGCCATTCGGCGGAGGTGAGCAAATGCATCTACACGCGGCTGGGTTGGTCTGCGAAGAGCGGTGGGCTGGAGCGCGCCCTCGTTCACTGGGCGCAAGCAGACACGCAGGTGCAGGCGTTTTGCAAGATCAGCGAAAACCGCCACACCTTCGCCCGCCTGCGGTACGTGAAAGACGATGGCTTGCCTGCGTTTTACTCTCCGGATTTTCTGGTGCGCACACATGGGATCGCTAACGAGGCGATTTACCTCGTCGAAACCAAAGCGCAGCAACAAACGATTCATCCCAACGTACAGCGCAAGCTCAAGGCTGCTGTTGCGTGGTGTGAGCGAATCAATGCGCTACCGCCAGCCATGCGCGGTGGATTGATGTGGCATTACGTATTGCTGGGCGAGACTACTTTTGAAGAATGGCAAAGTAAAGGTGCGCGATTGGCTGAGTTATTCGATTACGCACGTTTGAGACCCTTGGCAGACACCACGCAGCAACAAAAATTGTTGTGAATTGGGTCAATACAGTTTCTAAAGCGCTTTACATTTTGGAGTAACCAACTGTATGGGTTGGTCTTTTCTTGATGAATGCGCATAACTGAAATGATTCGCCCCTTGCTCTACACCTACCGCCGCTGCCCGTATGCGATGCGAGCGCGCATGGCTTTGATTGAAGCGGGTATTGAATTTGACGCCTATGAAATCGTGTTGCGCAACAAGCCTGCAGCGATGCTGGCTGCTTCGCCTAAAGGCACAGTGCCGGTCATGGTGTTGCCTAGTGGTGAGGTGCTTGAAGAGAGTTTGGACATCATGCGTTGGTCGTTTATGCAGGTTTCGCAGCAAGGAGACAAGCATGGGTGGAATGAAGCTCAAACGCCGCGCAATTTAGCGCTGGTGGCTTTGAACGATGGCGAATTCAAAAAGCAGCTGGATACCTACAAATACCCCGAGCGTTTCGCGCCGGGCGAGAGCGTTCGGCAACGTGATCTGGCGATAGGAAATTTTTTCTTGCAGCTTGAGCAAAGCTTGAGTGCTGAGAAATATTTGGGCGGCAGCCAAGCCAGCGCTGCCGATCTGGCGATCTTTCCGTTTGTGCGCCAGTTTCGCGCTGTGAATGAAAAATGGTTTGATGCGCAGGCGCTGCCTGCTACTCAAGCCTGGCTGCAAGCTTGGCTGGATTCAACGCTGTTTGAGCGCTGCATGAAGAAATTGCCGAGCGATGAGCGCATGGCG
>JANNED010000121.1:0-9486 GCA_031388245.1 Variovorax sp. | reverse complement strand
GCCCGTGGGCGCAATCGCCACCGGCATGGCCACCTCTTGCCCAATCATGGTGGTGCGCGTGCTGCGGCCTTCCATGTTGACGGCCACTCTCTGGCGCAGTTTGATCTTCTGAAAATCATCGCTGTTGGCGCGGTAGGTGCTCTCCGTCCACGAGCCGGAATCGCAGTAGTCGTAAAACATGCGTGGCGTGCGCTTTTGATGCATGACGCGAAGGTCTTCAATGCAGGTGACTTTGGATAGATTGGGCATGGCGTGTCTCTTCTTGGTTGATGCCCTGCATCGTAGCCCAAGCTTTTGTGAAAGCGCACGGGCTGTGCGTGAAATTATTTTGTGCGCAGAGAAGTGGTTTTCACGCTGGCGGTTTTGACGGGCTCGGCTTTGAATACAGCGCCGCGCCAACAGCGATGATTTTCAGAAGATCAAACTGCGCCAGAGAGTGGCCGTCAACATGGAAGGCCGCAGCACGCGCACCACCATGATTGGGCAAGAGGTGGCCATGCCGGTGGCGATTGCGCCCACGGGCTTGACTGGCATGCAGCATGCTGACGGCGAGATTCTCGGCGCGCTCGCGGCCAAGGCCTTTGGCATTCCGTTCACGCTGTCGACCATGAGCATTTGCTCGATGGAAGATGTGGCGGCGGCGACGAATCGGCATCCCTTTTGGTTTCAGGTGTACGTGCTTCGTGATCGCGAATTCATTGAGCGCTTGATTGATCGTGCCAAAGCAGCCAATTGCTCCGCGCTGCAAATCACGCTTGATCTACAGATCTTGGGGCAGCGTCACAAAGATATTAAAAACGGGTTGTCAGCGCCTCCCAAACTCACCCTGCCCAATATTCTCAACATGATGACCAAGCCCAGCTGGTGCCTGGGCATGCTCGGAACGAGCCGCAGAGAATTTGGCAACATCGTCGGCCATGTCAAAGGCGTGGACAACATGAGCAGCCTCTCGGCTTGGACCGCGCAGCAGTTCGATCCGCGCCTCAATTGGGGTGATGTGGAATGGATCAAAAAGCGCTGGGGCGGCAAGATCATTTTGAAAGGCATTCAAGATGCCGAAGACGCGCGCCTCGCAGTGGACAGCGGCGCTGATGCCCTCATCGTCTCCAACCACGGTGGACGCCAACTCGATGGCGCACCATCGAGCATCACCGCACTACCCGCCATCGTGCAAGCCGTGGGCAAAGACATTGAAGTGTGGATGGATGGCGGCATCCGCAGCGGCCAAGACGTGCTCAAGGCCCGCGCCTTAGGGGCGCGTGGCACATTGATTGGCCGCGCATGGCTGCATGGATTGGGCGCTGCCGGTCAAGCCGGCGTGACCAAAGCTCTAGAGATCATTTATAAAGAGCTCGATCTCACGATGGCGTTTTGTGGGCGCACGGATATTAATACGGTCGATCAAAGTATTTTGTTGCCGGGGACGTTTCCGGTGGTGTAACCGCTCGATACCACGCGGGCGCAATATTGGGCGTGGTGATATGATGAAGTCATCATTTACTCAAATCACCATGTCAAATCTTGATACCAAGCTCACTCAGCGTCTGAATGTTGACTTGCCCAAGGCTGAATACTTTGCGCTTAAAAGCGTGGCATTACACCAAGACACTACCGTTTCTCAGTTGGTGCGCGATTCCTTGCGCAGCATTGTGGATTACGACACTTGGTTTCAGGCGCGTGTGAAGCGCGCTATGGCTGACACCCGTCCGCCTCTGTGTGAGGCCGAATGGGAGGCTATTCGTGCTGAGAAATTAGCTGAACGCAAGCGCTTGCTGGGTCAAAAGCCACTGCCTAAGGTGGCAAATAAATCCAAAAAGAATTCAAGCAGCATGGCCGCATGAAAGTATTGCGCAGCCCACAATATTGGGAAAGTCTGCAAGCAATTCACGATCACATTGATATTGATAACCCGCTAGCCGCAAACGATATGTGGTTGCACATCGATGACCAAGTGAGCAGCCTAAGCGATCCCAACTTTCCCAGACGTTTAGGGCGCGTTCAAGGCACGCTTGAACTTGTTGCACATCCCAGTTACGTCGTGATCTTGATGCAAAGTTCGCACACTGTGGCAGTGATTGACGTACTTCATACTGCGCGTCAATATCCCTGATTGAACTGGATCACTCGGTTGGGGAGTTGCTTGAAGGTGAGTCGCTCGTGGGCTTGCGGCGGCGACGGCGGCGTTTTTTCGGGGCATCTGATGCATCGTTATCTGTGGGCAATTCATCCTCACCAGCATCGGCACCACCTTCCTGCACAGGCTTAACGCGATGCGTCTTGGCGGGCTTTGCCACACGCGGCGCAGCTCTCTGCTCTTCTCTGGCCAGCTTTGCCAAATCTTCCCGCCCCGCTTGATCGGCCTCTGAAAATTCCAGCCACCAATCTGCCAAGCTCACGGGTACTTCACCCGTCTCCGCGCGCAATCGCAGAAAATCGTAGCCAGCGCGGAAGCGCAAATGCTCGACGAGGCTGAAAACGGAGCTACTGGTGCGTTTGTCGAAGCGGGGCTGCATCATCCAGATCTCGCGCATGTCGGCGGCGAGTTTGCCTCGGCCGCTCACATCGCCGATGCGTGTGTTGAACACTTCATCAATCGCATCTTGCAGCGCGGGAAAGGGATGCTCGCCGCGTGATTTTTTCTTCGCCCATACTTCATTCACATCGCGCCAGAGCACGCAGGCGAGCAGGTAGCTGGGGCTCACGCCTTTGCCCTCGGCGATGCGTTTGTCGGTGTCTTGCAGTGCCGTGGTGATCATTGGCTCATCGGCGCGCTCTACGATCACATCGAGCAGCGGATAGATGCCTTTGGCCAAACCCAGCTCTCGCAGTACGGCGATGCTGGCTAGGCCGTGCCCGGTTTGCAAGAGCTTGAGCATTTCATCGAACATGCGGCTTTGCGGCACGTCGCTCAGCAAATAAAGCATCTCCACCAAAGGCTTGGCCGTCTTCGGCTCGATCTTGAAACCGCTAGAGGCTAACTTGGCTGCAAAACGTGCGGCGCGCATCATGCGCACCGGGTCTTCCCGGTAACGCGCTTCGGGCTCGCCAATCATCTTGATGCGCTTTTTGCGAATGTCCGCCAGCCCCGAGTGATAGTCCACCACCACTTGCGTTTCGGGGTCGTAATACATCGCGTTGATCGTGAAATCGCGGCGGGCAGCATCTTCTTCCATCGGGCCCCACACGTTGTCGCGCAACACGCGACCGCTGGCATCCACCGCATGCTGCATGCCGACAAGCGCCGCCTTGGATGTTTTCTCGTTGCCGCTCACCTGCTCTGCATCGGCGCTATCGAGGTGTGCGCGAAAGGTGGATACTTCAATCACCTCATGCTCGCGCCCGCGCCCATACACCACATGCACGATGCGAAAGCGCCGCCCAATGATGAAAGCGCGTTTGAACAAGCGCTTGACTTCTTCAGGCTCAGCATTGGTCGCCACATCAAAATCTTTGGGCCGCAGGCCCAGCAGCAAATCGCGCACTGCGCCGCCGACGATGAACGCTTCGTAGCCGGCGTCTTTCAGCGTGGTGACGACTTCCCAAGCTTTGGCATCCACCAAATCGCGGTTGATGCCATGCTCGGCTTGCGTGATGTCCACGCGCTTGCCAAATTTAGCCTTGACTTGCTTGACGACGCGCGGCGCCATCAATTTTTCTATAAATTTTTTAATCATTGAAATAAATCTATCACGCGCCATCCGCGCTCTATCGCCAAGGCACGCAATCGGGGATCGGGGTTGGTGGCCACTGGCTCATTGACATGTTCTAACAACGGCAAATCGTTCATGCTGTCAGAGTAAAACGTGCTGTGCTGCACATCAGCCCACGTTTTGCCGCGCTCAGCAAGCCATTGTGTCACACGCGTCACCTTGCCCTCCTTGAAGCTGGGTGTGCCCCGCCAGCGCCCGGTGTACCAGCCTTTGGCATCTTTCTCCAACTGCACCGCAATCAAATGCTCAATGCCAAAACGCAGCGCAATCGGCGCGGTGACGAATTCATTGGTGGCGGTGACGAGGATGATCTCGTCGCCTGCTACGCGGTGCTTGTGCAGCAAGTCTAAAGCCGGTTGTTTGATGCTCTTTTCAATGATGACCGACATGTAATCTGCGCGGAATGCTACAGATTCAGTAGCGCCACGCTGCCGAATTGCCTCGGTCGCAAACATCAAATACTCTTCTGGCTGGAGCACGCCCTGCTTGTAACTCTCATAAAACGCATCATTGCGCGCCTTGAATTGCACAGCATCACGCCAGCCGCGAGCTACGGTGTAGTCGCCCCAAGCGTGATCGCTGTCAATCGGCAGCAGGGTGTGGTCTAAATCAAAAAGAGCGAGTTTCATAGTTTGAATAGTTTGAGATTTTGCGCCAAACGCTTGGCCAGCTCAGGATGCGCTTGGCTTAATGCGGCCTGACCTTCTTGCAAGCGCTTGCGCCAGCCAGGCCCGCGTGTGAGCACAGATTGCCAGCTTTGCTTCAAGTCATCGGTGCGATGATCCAGCAGCCAAGCGATGAGGCACGCTGATTGCTGCACATCTTTATTGACCTTCGCACGCATGCGCAAACTGCGCTCGCCAACGATGAGCAACTTATGCACGGCATAGCGCGCAGGCGAAGGAATATTCACCACCACGCTCGTGCCATTGCGGTCAAACAATACGGCTTGCTCCACGCTTTCCAGCGAAAACTCCATGAAGCGCAGCGGCTGCAAGCTGATATTGAGATTGGCCACTGTGACGGGCTTCTCGCCCTCTCTCGTGAGACTGGTGAGAAAGTCGATTTGAAACTCATCATCGCCTCGCAACTTATACGACGCGCCCGATTTGCCACCTAATTGCACTAACGGAATAAAACCCGCCTCAAAGCTGCTGAGTGCCTCATGCACATCGATTTCAATATCAGCCGGCAACGCCACCGACACATTGCGCCCCGCGTGCGCAAAATCCACATCGGTGGTGCTTTCGCCACTGGCCCAGCTCACGCCCAGCATATTGCTCATCGCGGCAAAAGCATGCGTACCCACCAGCACGCCACCCGCTTTGAAAAATCCATAATCTGACAAGCGCCGAATTGCGCGCACATGCTTAGGCAAACCCACCGAGCAGCCCAGCGCCGCAGCGGAGCGAACAAGTGCATCGACCTGATCGTTTTGCTTGGTTTGCGCTTTTTTTAATTTAGCCTGCTCGATCAAAGCGTCCAGCTTGTCGCCACTCGGGCCAAGGTAGAGTTGCCGCACTTTGCTATCCAGATCTCGGTAAGCAAAATACCAATACGATTTTCCTGAGAGCGTTTTCTGCGCAAAGCTGCCATTGAGCGATTCCAAACCCTTACTCAGCTCACGCGCCATCGCCACATCTTGCAGCTGCGCATAAGCAGTCTGTGCGCTCAGGGCGAGTTCGGTGAAGTAGGCTGTGGACGGCACGTGAAAATTATACAACAAAATTTAATTTGTTGTATAAAACGAACCTGTCACAAAATCCATCAAAGTGATTCCAGCATGCTCTTGACCAGCGGCACAGTAATAGCCCTTTTGGTGGCCAGCGAATAGCCATCGAGCTGCTGCAAGAGTTGCATGAGGGAATTCAGATCACGGGAGAAGCGGCTCAGGATGAAGCCCATGACCTCATCACTTAAAAAAATGCCGCGCGCATCGGCCTCTTGGCGCAAAACGGCGCGGCGCTGCTCTTCGGTGAGCACTTGCAGGGCGAAGACATGGCCCCAGCCGAGGCGGGTGCGCAGATCATCGCGTAATTTCAAATCTGCGGGTGGCAGATTGCCAGCAGCCAAGATCCAGCGTTGCTCAGTTTGCGCGTTGACGAAATAATTAAAAGCCGCATGCTGCTGCACAGCAGAATACGCCTGCACATCATCGAGCATCACCGCCACCCAATGCGGGTTGAATTCTGCTGGCTCATGCATCGAAGGATCAAGCCAGCCAACCTCGCCGCCTTGGCTTCGCAAAGCTTCTCTGACGGCTTTGAGTAAATAGGATTTGCCGCATGCACTGGCCCCCCAGAGATAGGTGGGAACGGGAGAGCGAAGCGTAGTTAAGCCCGAAGGATTTCGGCCTTCGCCCACCCAAAGCTTCAAATGATCCAGTGCAGCAACATTGGGCCCAGGCAAAAAATTTGCGAATGCTGGGGCGGGAGAAAGGGCGATATCCAGCGCGATTTGTTTCATGTTGGCTTCACGCATGGCCTCGATAAAGCTCGGATGCAAGGTACTGCGCCTGCAGCCGGCGAATCGCCACCAGCAGCACAGCGCTGGCGGGCAACGCGATCAGCACACCCACAAAGCCAAAAAGCTGTCCAAATGCAAGCAGCGCAAAAATCACTGCCAGCGGATGCAGGCCAATACGCTCGCCCACCAGGCGCGGCGTGAGATACAGGCTTTCAATCAATTGCCCCGCGCCGTACACCACAGCCACCATGATCACGGCTTTGATGGATGCAAACTCCAGCAACCCCGCCAGCAGCGCGAGCACCAAGCCGATACCAAAACCGACATAGGGCACAAAAATAGCCAAGCCCGTGAACACACCAATCGGCAAAGCCAAATCGAGGCCAAACAACGCCAAGCCAAGGGTATAAAACACCGCCAAAACCAGCATCACCAACATTTGCCCGCGCAGGTATTGCCCGAGCACATCATCTGCCTCATTCATAAAGCCATCGTAGGATGCGCGAAGCCGAGGCGGCACGAGTGAGATCGCGCGTTGTACGAAATTCTCCCAATCCATCAGCAGGTAAAACAGCGCGACGGGAATCAAAATCGCATTGCCGATTAAGGTAAGCGCTACGCTGCCACCCACCTTGAGCGACGACAGCAGCGCACTCACTCCATCTTCTACATTGGCATTCAAATATTTGAGCACAAAGGCTTTCACGCTCGCCACATCCAGCGCAATGCTGATGCCCACACTCTTGAGCGCTGGTGCCGCCCAAGCATTGAGGCGCTCTGCCAGCACAGGAAGTTGCTCGCGCAGCAGCGGGATTTCTTTGGCAAGTATGGGCACGATCAGCAAGCAAATGGCCAACACAGCCAAGACAAACAACAACTCGACGATCAGCACCGCCAGCATACGCGGCAGCCTGCCACGCCAAGCCGCATCGAGCCGATTGACCAAGGGCGTCAAGGCATAGGCCAACACCGCTGCCACGACGAAAGGCGTGAGCACTGGCCCAAGCAGCCACACCGCCAGTGCCATGGCAGCAGCCATACCGATCCATGCGGCGGCTGTTTTTTGTGTTTTGGTGAACTGCATACAGGACGATGGTTTGAAAACTTACAATCTTAAGCAATACGATGCGATTTTACGGGCTAAAGCCCATGCTTTCACCCTGTTTTCACACCCTTTTTGGCATTTGGCCGGCGTATTTACTACGTATTCAGCTATCAAATCATGAGCAACTCAATCTCCCCCCCCATCGCCCCCCTCTCCTACAAAGCCGCTGGTGTCGATATTGACGCTGGCGACGCACTGGTCGAGCGCATCAAGCCACTGGCCAAGCGCACGATGCGCGAAGGTGTGTTGGGCGGCATTGGCGGCTTTGGCGCGCTGTTTGAAATCCCCAAACGCTTCAAAGAGCCCGTGCTCGTGAGCGGCACGGATGGCGTAGGCACGAAGCTGAGATTGGCGTTTGAATGGAACATGCACGATACCGTGGGCATCGACCTCGTGGCCATGAGTGTCAACGATGTACTCGTGCAAGGCGCTGAGCCCATGTTCTTCCTTGATTACTTTGCCTGCGGCAAGCTCGATGTGGACACCGCAGCCGCAGTAATCGGCGGCATTGCCAAGGGCTGCGAGCTGTCGGGCTGCGCCTTGATTGGCGGCGAAACGGCTGAGATGCCCGGCATGTACCCGGCGGGTGAATACGATTTGGCAGGCTTTTGCGTGGGCGCAGCGGAGAAATCCAAGCTTTTGCCACGCCCCGATGTGAAAGCCGGTGATGTGATCCTAGGCTTGGCTTCTAGCGGCGTACACAGCAATGGCTTCTCCCTCGTGCGAAGCTGCATTGAACGCACCTGCGGTGCGGGTGTCGAGCGCGACGAGAACAAGATGCCCGCCACGCTAGACGGCAAACCCTACAAAGAAGCGCTGATGATGCCCACGCGACTGTATGTGAAAAATGTGCTGGCCGCTTTGGGTCAACACCCAGCAGAAAATGCTGCCTCGCATGGCGGCATCAAAGCCCTCGCCCACATCACCGGCGGCGGCCTGATCGAAAACATCCCCCGCGTGTTGCCAGATGGCATTGCCGCGCATTTGAAGAAGGGCAGCTGGCCACAAACCGAACTCTTCGCATGGCTACAAAAAACCGCTGGGATTGACGACTTTGAGATGAACCGCACGTTTAACAACGGCATCGGCATGATCGTCGTCGTTGACGCGCAAGATGCAGTCGCCGTGTCTGCTACCTTGTCAGGCTTGGGCGAGCAAGTGCATGTGATCGGGCAGATGGTGGCGCGAACGGGTGATGCAGTGGTGATGGACTGATATTTAAGGCTTTTTGGGCAAGTAGCCGGAATGGAATGTGCGCGGAGTGCTATTGAATTAATAGTGAATGTACTCGTACCGTTTCACGCCACCCGCTCACGTTGGCACGCGGTGGGCATGCAAATATGGATGCTATACAACATGCGCATCCCCCCGTTTCAACTTTCCGCAGCGTTGTAACGTCGCCTCACCACTTTGCGGTCACGCGCGGCTATGAGAATCCACGTAGGCATCGACCAAGCGACGTATCATGCGTTGGTATTGCGTGTGGTTTTTGGCAGCCTCGGATTTGAAGAACTCGATGCTTTTCTTGGAGAGCGCCAAAGTCACTTTGACCGCTTCTTCGTTGAAGGCCAGCTCTGCCGGTGAGGGCAAAAAGTCTTTGATCACCTTGGGCTCGCCAAGGGGCTCATTCGTGTATTTGATTTTCCCGCTCATAGATCGCCTTTCCTTTGCGCCAATATCCCGCGCCAATGATTCGAATCACCTCTGCGCGGTAGGTGAACCGCACAGTCAAAATACCATCGTCAACCTGACCAAAGCAGTAAAAGCGCTCTTCGCTGTCGCTGTGCGTTTCGTCCTTCGCAATCACGCGCTGCTGGTCTGCAAACGCGTATTGCGCGGTGGCAAACGAAACGCCATGCTTGATCTGGTTGGCTTGGTCTTTTTCTGCGTTCCATTCAAAACTCGTTTTGGCCATGTGCAATCATAGCAGATGCCCATATAAAACGCCATACTTTTATATTGCCATATGGCGACTGATTTTTAGAGCGTTTTGAGCAAGTAGCCGGGATAAAATCTGCGCAGAGTGCTATTAAATTTGCAGTGCTCGGAGTGCTTTTTTTTGGATGGAGCGGCTGCAATGCAAGGATGTACTGCGCCCTGATGGCTACTGTAAAAATCTCAGTGCGAACTCGGTGACGGCGACAAGACCGCTATCCCTGGCCTGTGTGAGGCCTCTGCGGGTGGGCGATTTGTGCAGCACAGGGT
>JANNED010000119.1:0-2065 GCA_031388245.1 Variovorax sp. | reverse complement strand
ATGCTGTCCATGCGCCCTTCTTTGAGCGCTTTGCCCACTTCCACCATCGGCACATCGACGCCCTTGGCGCCTAGCAACTCAGCGATGCGCTGGGTGGATGGGTTATAGGTGCGCATCGTCGTGCCTTTGAAATCCTGCACGGTCGTGATTGGTTTTTTGCTGTGCAACCCTTGCGGAGGCCAAGGCACGGCATAGAGCACTTTGAGCCCGCGCTGAGCGAATGCTTTCTCCGTGAGCGGCCTTTGATACTTCCACATGCGCTGCGCATCGCCATAGGTGCTCACCACAAAAGGCACAGAATCTGCCCCGCTGGTGGGTATTTCTTTGGTCAGGCCACTCATGATGGATTCACCCATCTGCACCTTGCCTGCTTCTACTGCAGCGCGAATCTCGGGCAGCTTAATCAAGCTGTTATTCGCCTTCACATCAATGCTCAGTTGATTTTGCGTTGCAGCCTTCACCTCATCTGCAAACTGCTGTAAGTTGCGCCCATGAAAGCTCTCTGCGCGGTAGCCTGTGGCGAGTTGCCAAGTTACTGGCACAGTGTTGGGCACAGAATTTTGGGCAACGCTCGCGCCCGCTGCCAGCAAGGCAGCTATTGCAATAGCTTTCACGATGTTTCCTTTAGCGCTGGAACCTAGCCCATCTGGCGCGGCAACCAGAGCACAATGTCTTGGAAAAAATAGGTGCCCAAGACGGCCACCATCATCAGTATGAAAAGCGGGAATGCATTGCGAGCAATCCGCACAATGTCGTACTTGGTCAATCCCTGAATCACAAACAAGTTAAAGCCCACGGGCGGCGTGATCTGCGCCATCTCCACCACCAACACGATGAAAATGCCAAACCAAATCAAATCTAAATTTGCAGCTTGCACCGTGGGCATGAGCACCGCCACCGTGAGCACCACCATGCTGATGCCATCCAAAAAGCAGCCCAAAATAATGAAGAAACCCATCAGCAGCATGATCAAACCAAAGGGCGATAGATTGAGTGAGCCAATCCATTCAGCCAACTGACGCGGCAGACCTACAAATCCCATAGCCAGCGTGAGAAATGCTGCGCCGGCCAAAATCAAGCCAATCATGCAATACACGCGGCAACCTGCAATCAGGCCCTCTTTGAAGCTGGCCCAATTGAGCGAGCCTTCTACTTTTGCAAGAATGAGCGAGCCAGCCACGCCAAAGGCAGCAGCTTCAGTGGCCGTGGCAATGCCTGAATAAATCGAGCCGAGCACCAAGCCGATCAGTGTGACCACAGGAATCAGATGGCGCGATTCATAAATCTTTTGCTTAAAGCTCATGCCTTCGTCAGCCGCCGGCACTTTGCCCGGATTCATCAACGCCCAAACGATGATGTAGCCCGAGAACATCATGGCAAGCAAAATGCCCGGGATCACGCCGGCAATAAAGAGCTTGGCAATCGACACATTGGCTGCCACGCCATAAACGATCATGATGATCGATGGAGGAATGAGCAGGCCCAGCGTGCCGGCGCCTGCCAAGGTGCCAATCGAAATGTCCTCCGGATAGCCGCGCTTTTTGAGTTCAGGCAGAGTGATCTTGCCAATGGTGGCGCAGGTGGCCGCAGACGATCCCGATACTGCAGCGAAGATCGTACAACCAATCACATTGGTGTGAAGCAAGCGGCCGGGCAGCTTATTGAGCCAAGGCGCGAGGCCTTTGAACATGTCAGATGAGAGTTTGCTGCGAAACAGGATTTCGCCCATCCACAAAAACAAAGGCAGTGCAGTCAGCGTCCAGCTAGAGGTTGAGCCCCAGATGGTCAGCGCCATGCTGTCGCCCACCGGGCGCAGCGTGAAAAATTCCATCGCAATCAGCGCCACGCCGAGCAGCGAGAGACCAATCCACAAGCCCGAGCCGAGCAGCGCGAACATGGCAATGATGAGAAACAGGGTGACGAGGGCTTCCATGATGATTCTCTTGTTCTGGTTAGTATTTATTCAGTCCGCGCCATCTCGCCAGAGGCATTGACGACGAAGAAGGCACTGCCTTGGAAACGAGCCACCCAAGCATGGAGGAAGGAGATGAAAAAGCCGATGCAA
>JANNED010000080.1:0-11954 GCA_031388245.1 Variovorax sp. | reverse complement strand
GAAAGGTCGAATTGATTCGCTTGACGACCTTTGGCACCGAGTCAACCGAGTACAACGACTGGTCAGGGTACATCTCGCCATTGCTGTTGGCATCGCCGGCCACTTGCCAGCCAGACAGATAAATGGCTTTGAGGCCAGCTTTAACTTGCTGCATGGCTTGGTTGCCAGTGAGCGCGCCGAGCGAATTGATGAATGGCTCGGTGTTGATCAAATTCCACAGTTTCTCAGAGCCGCGCTTGGCCAGCGTGTGCTCGACTTGCAGCGAGCCGCGCAGCTTGACGACTTCAGCAGCGGTGTAGCCGCGCTTGATGCCCTTCCAGCGTGGGTTGGTCGCCCAATCTTGTTCGAGTTGGGCGATTTGCTGTTCGCGGGTCAGGTGGGTCCAGTTGCTCATGATGATCACTCCATTGAAGTTAAAGAAAGAATCGAAATCTGATGGGGTAATGATAACTCTTGTATAAGACTTATTTCAATTCTTATGTCTTATAGAAGAGTAAATCTAATTTCAATCAAATCAATGGGTTACAGGCATTTTTTACAATATGGATAATATTTTCCCATATTGAGAAAATTTGCGGCATTGCAGCAAGATTGATATTTCGTATTGCAAGATAAATATTGCATGATGTGAAATACCCCTGCATCTCCTTTGAGGGTGTGTGCAAAGCTCAAGCTGGAACAGCTCATGCCCGAAATTTTGAGGTGATCGGATAGCGCCAATCTTTACCGAAGCTGCGATGCGTGACGCGAATACCGGGCGGGGCTTGACGGCGTTTGTATTCGTTGATTTTGATCAAGCGGGTGACGCGCTCCACATCCTCTCTTGGATAGCCGGCAGCGATGATCTCTTCGATGCTTTGGTCGTTTTCCATGTAGCGCTCCAGGATCGCATCCAAGATGTCGTAGGGTGGGAGGCTGTCTTGATCGGTTTGATCGGCACGAAGCTCCGCGCTGGGCGGGCGGGTGATGATGCGCTCGGGGATCGGGCTTGTTCCTGTGCCGTAGGGGTCGTTTTCGTTACGCCACTTGCAGAGTTTGAAGACCGTGGTTTTGGCAAGGTCTTTGATCACCGCAAAGCCGCCAGCCATGTCGCCATAGAGCGTGCAATAGCCGGTGGCCATTTCACTTTTGTTGCCAGTCGTGAGCACAATCGAGCCGAATTTGTTGCTCAGCGCCATGAGCAGCGTGCCGCGAATGCGGGCTTGGATGTTTTCTTCAGTCGTGTCTTCTGCGCGGCCTTTGAATTCACCAGCCAATGTGGCTTTGAAGGCTTCAAACATCGGCAGGATGGAATGCTCGTCGTAGCGCACCTTCAGGCGCTCAGCCATCTCACGGGCATCGATCCAAGAAATATCCGCCGTGTAAGGCGAAGGCATCATCACTGTGCGCACATTCTCTGCGCCGATCGCATCCACAGCTATGGCCAGCACCAATGCCGAATCAATCCCCCCAGACAAACCAAGCAAGGCGCTAGGAAAGCCGTTTTTTCGCACGTAATCGCGCGTGCCGAGCACCAGCGCATCCCACAAATCCGCTTCTGCGCTGCGATCTGGCTCGGTGTTTGCTATCAATTGAATAGCTGACTTCTTATATTCCATGCCGGCATTTGGCTCGATTTCCTTTAAAACTTTGACAGCAAAGCTGGCCTCCACAAACGAAGCCGCCCGTCCTGCCAAAGCGCCCTCTGCATTCAAAGCAAATGAGCGCCCTTCAAAGACGATTTCATCTTGGCCGCCAACACAATGGGCATAAACTAGCGGCAAGCCGGTGGCAAGCACGCGCTGCCGCATCTGCGCCTCCCTTTCTGCGCCTTTTCCGATGTGCCAGGGTGAGGCATTGATCACCACCAGAAGCTCAGCACCCGCATCGCGCGCCAGCTGCGCCGGCTCTTCAAACCAAGCATCTTCGCAAATCAGCAAGCCAACCGAGATACCACCGGCTTGAAACACACAGATCCCCTGCCCCGGTGTGAAATACCGCCGCTCATCAAACACCTGGTAATTGGGCAGCTCGCGCTTGGCATACGTCTCTAGCCTGCGGCCCTCGCAGAGCACGCTGGCCGCATTGTGCCGCTTTGGCACACTCACGCTCTTGCCTCTCACGGCTGAGCCAGTAGGGTGGCCGACGATCACATGCAGGCCCTGCAAATCAGCCAATTCACAGGCCACGCGGCGCACAGCATCTTCACAACCCGCCATGAATGCCGGGCGAAGCAGCAAATCCTCTGGCGGGTAGCCGCAAATGGACAGCTCTGGCGTGATAAGCAGCCGCACGCCTTTTGCATAAGCCTCGCGAGCAGAGGCGATGATTTTGCTGGCATTGCCAGCAAGGTCTCCCACGGTCAGGTTTAATTGGGCGACACAGAGGTTCAAAGTCATAGCAGTTTTTGAAAAATACCCCATCAATGCAAGATAGCCATCGAAGTGATCACGATTATGTCACCCGCATCCACAGCTCGCCTCTGGAGATCGATGCCGTGCAGTGGAATGCCTTGCTCGCAGGCAGCGATTTGCCCACGCCCTTCATGCGTCATGAATATCTGGCCGCGATGCACACCTCCGGCTCAGCCCAGCGCACAACGGGCTGGGATGCGCACTTTGTTGCACTGTATGCCCGGGGCAGCAATACGCTGCTGGCCGCCTGCCCGCTTTACTTGAAGACGCATTCCTATGGCGAGTATGTGTTTGACTGGGCATGGGCGCGGGCATATCAGGACAATGGCTTAGCCTATTACCCGAAGGCCACGATCGCCGTCCCCTTTACACCCGTGCCTGGCACCCGATTTTTATGCAAAAACGGCTTTTCGCCGGCATTTTTATTGAGTGAGGTGCTCTCATTTTGTGAGCAAAATAAGACCTCCTCCGTGCATGCGCTGTTCACCTCTGAGGCAGATCAACGCATCGCCCAAGAAGCAAAGCTCATGCTGCGCGAAACGGTTCAGTTTCATTGGTCGAACCAAGCCCCCTCGCTCTGCGCCAGCGCGGTGCCGCTGCATCCTGAGGGCGCGCATGCTGGCTCGGGGCGGCACAGCGCCGTCACCCACTACAAAGATTTCGACGCATTTTTAGCCACGCTTGCCCAAGACAAACGCAAAAAAATCCGCGCTGAACGGCGCAAGGTGGCTGATGCAGGCATCACCTGGCGCTGGAGCCGAGGCGTAGAGATCTCAAACGCTGATTGGGATTTTTTCTACACCTGCTACGAGCGCACCTACCTTGAGCATGGCAACCCGCCCTACCTCACGCGAGATTTCTTCCAAAGCATGCAAGAAACCATGCCTGAAAGCTGGCTGCTTTTCATCGCCGAGCACGCAGACCAAGCCGTAGCATGCAGCTTGATTGCCTTGCAAGATGCTACATATTCAGTAGCAAACAATGCACATTCTATGCCGGCAAAAGAGCCAAATAGCCTTGAAAAAATCGCCTATGGCCGCTACTGGGGTGCCCTGGCTCGCGTTGACAGCTTGCATTTTGAAGCCTGCTATTACCAGCCCCTGCAATGGTGCATCGAACACGGCTTCCAGCGCTTTGAAGGCGGCGCACAAGGCGAACACAAAATGGCGCGCGGCCTGCTGCCGGTTGTCACACGCAGCGCCCATTGGCTGGCGCACCCGCAGTTTGCCGATGCGGTCAACCGTTTTTTAGAGCGCGAGACCCACGGCATCGGAGAATATGTGGCGCATCTGGCGCAGCGCAATCCGTTTCGCAGCGCAGATGCCTGATGATTCAGGCCACCGATCGCAGAGGAAGCGCCTTTTGCAGAGATGAGATATCCGTCTGCAAATGCAGGATTTGTTGATCTTGCGCCAGCATGTAGCGATTGGCGTGGCGGATGCGCCTGGCTAGTAAGCGCAGCAGACCGGCCATCAGCTGGGCGGCTGACAGCGGATCGGCATCAAACATTTGGATGAAATCCTCTCGCCGCAGCACAGCCACGCGCATTTGAATCAAGGCTTCACAAGAGGCTGAATGCGCTTGACCGTCAATGAAACCGACCTCGCCAATGATGTGCCCCGATTGTGCAACCCGGTGCACCAGATGCCCGCCATCTTTGCGGTTGCTGCTAGAAATCTCTGCCTCGCCTGAGGCGACGATCATCAGCAAGCCAGTATTGGCGGCTCCTTCGGTCGTCAGGTATTGGCCGGGTTTGTATTCGCGCATGTCCATCAGCACCGCCACACGTTGCGCCACTTTCTCAGGCATGCCTTGAAATGCATCTGCTTTGCGCAGCAATTGGCTCACATGGAGGATTTCTGATTCGGTTAGCACTGGAGTCGTTCAAAGAGAAAAGGATGCCGCAATTATGCCCAGCAAATACGTCAGCATTCATCACAATATGATTCCGTATGTGGTCAGGCTCAACCTGACGGCCAACTTTCAGACATGCCAACGCAAGGGAAAACCACGAAGCTCATCGTCTCTCAAGTGACGAAAAATGGGAGGCACTGCTCTAGAGACAAGGGTGCTTCAATCATGTTTGCATTTCAGCTCTGTGCCTCTTACACAATGCAGCATGAGCATTCTTTCATCTTACGTTTGGCCACGCATGCCCTCTTCTTCTCGATCGACACAATCTGCCTCCCAGAGCACCTCGCCGCAAGATTTCCCTGCACCCAATATGGCCTTGTTAGCGCTTGAATTCAGAGCATTTTGGGAGTTTGGTGCTGTTTTGCCCGCATGGCCAGCGCTGCAAAAAGCAAGCCCTGGAGATGGCCATGCAGTGATCGTTTTCCCAGGCTTGGCTGCCAGCGACACCTCCACCGTGCCCCTGAGAAAATACATCCAAAGCTTAGGGTATGAAGCCTCAGGCTGGGATCAGGGCAGCAATTTTGGCCCGCGCGCCGGTGTGCTCGATGCCATTCGGCAGCGCGTGACAGACACTTACCAATCAAGCGGTCGGAAAGTCAGCCTGATTGGCTGGAGTTTGGGCGGCATTTATGCGCGCGAAATTGCGAAAGAGCGGCCTGAATGCGTGCGCTGCGTGATCACGCTCGGCACCCCCTTTGCCGGCAGCCCGCGCTCCACCAATGCATGGCGCCTGTATGAAATGGTCAGTGGCCGCGATATTGAACGCGAGTCGGATCGTTTTGCCTTGGAGCAAGCACCGCCAGTGCCAACCACCAGTGTGTTTTCGCGTACCGACGGCATTGTGGCATGGCAAGGCAGCATTCAAAGCCAAAAAAATGGGCTCGGCCATGCACAAACCGAAAACGTCGAGATCATGGCCAGCCACTTTGGCATGGGATTGAATCCCGCTGCATGGTGGGTTGTGGCCGATCGGCTCGCTCAGAGCGAGGGGCGATGGAAGGCTTTTGAAAAGCCTTCCATGCTGGGCATGGGAGGCTTGGTATTCCCGAGCCGGCTCAAGCCTGCGCTGGAATGATCAGATTCTGGCCAGGATAGATTTTGTCGGGGTGGCTGAGCATCGGCTTGTTGGCCTCAAAGATCACCGGGTATTTGTTGGCATCACCATAGTAATGCTTGGCGATTTTTGACAGGTTATCGCCACTGACCACCATGTGGAATTGGCAAGCCGGCGCATCGGGCTCATCACACGTCATCTCATCGGCCACACCGGCCACGCCATGCACATTGCCGCAACAGGTGATGATCTTTTCTCGCTCTTCTTGCGTGGCGACGAGCCCAGCTACTGTGACGATTTGATCAGCCCCGCTGAAGGTGATGGTCAAGTTGTCGGCAGGTAAATCGTTGGAGCGGATGTAATCTTTGATCGCGCTGGAGGCTGCTTCATTGGCAGCCGCCGCTTTTTCTTCGTTGCTTGGCTCAGCCACTGCTGCGGCCACCTCTGGCTTGCTGCCAAACAGTTTTTGACCCGCTTCTTTGAAAAATGAAATGATGCCCATGATGTGCTCCTCAGGAGGGTTGATAAGAGCCTAGGTTGTACATCAAAAGCATGACGGAACAGCGAAAAGCTCACTCCGCCCTGTAATTAGGCGCTTCTTTCGTGATTTGTACATCATGGACGTGGCTCTCACGTATGCCTGCTGTGGTGATTTCCACAAATTCGGCTTGGGCTTGCATTGCAGCCACGGTGGCGCAGCCGCAGTAGCCCATGCTGGCACGGATGCCGCCGGCGAGCTGGAAAATGATCGCCACCACCGAGCCTTTGTAGGGCACGCGGCCTTCGATGCCTTCGGGCACGAGCTTGTCGGCATTGGGGTTGCCTGTGGAAGATTCTTGAAAATACCGATCCGCGCTGCCTTGCTGCATCGCGCCAATGGAGCCCATGCCGCGATAGCTTTTGTAGCTTCGGCCTTGATACAGCACCACTTCGCCGGGCGCTTCTTCGGTGCCGGCAAACATGCCGCCCATCATCACAGAGCCTGCACCTGCGGCAATGGCTTTGGCAATGTCGCCGCTGTAGCGAATGCCGCCATCGGCAATCAGCGGAATACCTGAGCCTTTGAGCGCAGTGGCCACGCCATCGACTGCCATGATCTGCGGCACACCCACGCCAGCCACAATACGCGTGGTGCAGATGCTGCCGGGGCCGATGCCCACTTTCACCGCATCTGCGCCCGCCTCAGCCAGCGCCAGCGCGGCAGCGCCCGTAGCGATATTGCCGCCCACCACATCAACCTGCGGATAATTGAGCTTAACCCAGCGCACGCGCTCGATCACACCTTGGCTGTGGCCATGCGCGGTATCCACCACGATCGCATCCACCCCCGCTTCCACCAAAGCGGCCACGCGCTCTTCCGTGCCCTCGCCCACGCCCACCGCAGCGCCCACGCGCAGCTTGCCTTGGCTGTCTCGCGCAGCATTGGGGAAATTGGTTTGCTTGGTGATGTCTTTGACGGTGATCAAGCCTTTGAGATGAAATTCATCGTCGACCAAGAGCAGGCGCTCCAAGCGGTGTTTGTTGAGCAGCGCCTTGGCATCTTTCAGCGTGGTGCCCACCGGCGTGGTGATCAAGCGCTCGCGCGGTGTCATGATGGCGCTGACGGGCAGCTCCATGCGCGTCTCAAAGCGCAAATCGCGTCCCGTGACAATGCCCACCACTTTGCCACCATCGACCACCGGAAAACCGCTCACGCCGAGCTGCTCTGATAGCGCGATCACCTGCTGCACCTTGAAATCAGGCGGGATCACCACGGGATCGCGCAGCACACCGCTTTCATGCCGCTTGACCTTGCGCACCTGTGCGGCCTGCTCTTTGGCAGTGAGGTTTTTATGAATGATGCCCATGCCGCCCTCTTGCGCCATGGCAATGGCAAGCCGCGCTTCGGTCACGGTATCCATGGCAGCGGAGACCAGCGGCAAATTGAGCTCAATATTGCGCGAAAAGCGCGTCGCAAGCGAGGTGTCTTTTGGCAAGACGGCAGAAAAGGCGGGGACGAGCAAAACGTCGTCAAATGTGAGGGCTTTGCCGAGCAGGCGCATGTGTAAATTCCCAAAAACAGGATTTTACGCAATCAACGGTGTTGCTTTGTATACCAAGCGGTAGTTTTGTCGGCGCAAACGGTCGCCAACGCGTTGGCATATCAGCCCCTTCTGGCTACACTAGCTTTATGAATAAGAATGTTATTTTCCTGCGCTGTTTGACAGCCAGCCTATTTTTGGTCTGCTTGCTGCCTGTGGCGCATGCCCAATGGTCTTGGAAGGACAAGGATGGGCGCAGAATCTTCAGTGATCAACCGCCCCCAACCGAAGTGCCAGACAAAGATATTTTGCGCCGGCCTGCTGGCGTGCGTGCGCCTGTGGCAGCCCCAACCGGCGCTACAGACCTGACCGCCACCACGCCTGGCTCCGCCACCATCACAGCGGCCGCGCCCAAAATCAGCGGGAAAGACAACGAGTTAGAAAAGAAGAAAAAAGAGGCCGAAGCCAAGGAAGCCGCTTTGAAAAAAGCCGAAGCCGATAAATTGACCGCCCAACGCAGTGAGAACTGCGAACGCGCCAAACGCGCCAAAGTCACGTTTGATTCTGGCCAGCGCATTGCGACGCTCAATGCGCAAGGCGAACGCGAAATCATGAGCGATGCCGTGCGTGCGCAAGAAAACAAGCGCCTGCAAGACATCATTGCCGCAGATTGCAAATAGCCCCTGTCGAGCGGCATGGGCTCGCAGAGCCACTTTTAATCACCAAAGATCGCCAGCCAAGACAGGGTTTGCAGCATCATTTGGGCGCTGGCCAGATTCGTGGCGCAGGGCACATTGTGAACATCACAAGCACGCACCAAAGCATTGATATCGGGCTCATGCGGCTGCGCCGTCATGGGATCGCGCAGGAAAATCACGGCATCGATGCGGCCGCTGGCCAGCCGTGCGCCAATTTGCAAATCACCGCCTAGTGGCCCAGATAGCATGCGCTCAACTTTCAGGCCCGTGGCGCCCATGATGCGGCTGGCGGTGGTGCCTGTGCCGCAGAGCTTGCAGGTTTGTAAAAAGCCCAGAAAATCGGCGCACAAAGCCTCAATATCGGTTTTTTTTGCGTCGTGCGCAATCAGCGCAATGCGATAAACAAGGGGTTTGGGCATAGCTCATCATAGTTTCAAACTGCACAACTTGAGCGCAAATTGGATGCACCTGCCCAACATTCTTGTTACATCGCATCAAGAACACGCCTAAAATGTTGCAATGCAGCAAATTCGCTGCCATACTGGCCTTTACAACCCATCACACCATGCTCTACCAACTCTACGAAACCCAGCGCTCCTTGATGGAGCCATTTGCAGAATTTGCGCAGGCCACAGCCAAGCTCTATGGCAACCCGATGAATGGCTTTGGCCAGATGCCTTTTGCCCAGCGCACGGCGGCGGGCTTTGATCTGATGTACCGCTTGGGCAAAGATTACGTTCGCCCACAATTTGACATCAAAACCGTCGGCATCACACAAAACGGGGTAACAACAGATATCGCCATCCATGAGCGCGTGGAGATAGACAAACCGTTTTGCGAGCTGCGCCGCTTCAAGCGCTTTACCGATGATTCCGCTACCTTGACCGCCCTCAAAGGCCAGCCACCGGTGCTGATCGTTGCGCCGCTCTCAGGCCACTATGCCACGCTGCTGCGCGATACCGTGCGAAGCATGCTGCAAGGTCACAAAGTTTTCATCACGGATTGGAAGAATGCCCGCACTGTGCCGCTGGCCGAAGGCACGTTTTCTCTAGATGATTACGTCAACGATGTGCAAGAGTTCATCCGGCATTTGCAAAAGCAGTATGGCCATTGCCATGTGGTGAGCGTGTGCCAGCCTACTGTGCCCGTGCTGGCAGCAGTCTCGCTGATGGCCTCTCGCGGCGAGCAACTGCCGCTTTCCATGACGATGATGGGCGGCCCGATTGATGCCCGCAAATCGCCCACAGCGGTGAACAATTTGGCCATGCAGCGCAGCTACGAATGGTTTGAGAACAATGTGATTTACCGCGTGCCGACCAATTTTGCCGGCGCGGGCCGCAAGGTGTATCCGGGCTTTTTGCAACACACCGGTTTTGTGGCGATGAATCCGAGCAACCATGCCAAGAGCCATTGGGATTACTTCAAAGACTTGATCAAAGGCGATGACCGCAGCGTAGAAGCTCACCGCAAGTTTTACGACGAATACAACGCCGTGCTGGATATGGACGCAACCTACTATTTGCAGACCATCCAAACCGTGTTTCAAGATTTCAAGCTGGTCAACGGCACTTGGGATGTGACTTCGCCACAAGGCAAGGTCGAGCGCGTGCGCCCGCAAGACATCACCGGCTGCGCCCTGCTCACAGTCGAAGGCGAGCTCGATGATATTTCTGGCAGTGGCCAAACCCGTGCCGCCCATGATTTGTGCAGCGGCATTTCCAAAACCGAGAAACGCCACTACGAGGTGGCAGGCGCTGGGCACTACGGTATCTTCTCGGGCCGGCGTTGGCGCGATGTGGTCTACAGCCAGGTCAGAGAATTTATTTTGGCGGCAAACAAACAAGCCGCCAAGCCAGCCTTGAAAACCACCGTCAAGGCCAGCAGCCCGAATACGCCTGCATCACCTGCCGTCAAAAAGACCATGCCAAAACGGCCTGTTGCCAGCACTATACCTGCAAAGAGCGCTATGAAAAAAGTAGCGCCTCGAAAGAAAACCACCACCTGACCGACGCAGGCACGACGCAGCGAAGATGTGCCTTGGATGCCAGCCATGAGCCTGCGCACTGAAGATTTGAGCCCTGATGCACGCGCTTTGCATGCGCTGCTGCCGCAAACCCAGTGCCAGCGCTGCGGCTACCCCGATTGCGCTTCATATGCGCAGGCCATCGCGCATGAAGGCGCCTTGATCAACCAATGCCCGCCCGGCGGCGAGCAAGGTATCAAGCGGCTCGCCGCCCTCACTGGCCAAGCTGTACTGCCCATGAACCCAGCTCACGGCCAAAGCCAAGAGCGCACCATGGCCTTTATCGACGAAGATTGGTGCATCGGCTGCACGCTGTGCATCAAAGCCTGCCCCGTGGATGCGATTGTGGGCGCGAGCAAACACATGCACACCGTGATTGAATCGGTCTGCACCGGCTGCGAGCTGTGTATCCCGGCCTGCCCCGTCGATTGCATTGAGATTGAAATCACCACACCGGGGCTCACCGGCTGGGCGGCATGGGGCCAAAGCCAAGCTGATGAAGCGCTTAAACGCTATGAAAAAATGAGCGCTAGGCGCACATTCCATGCCGGCAAACAGCCTAAAACGCTTGAAAAATTGCTCTCAGACAAGCTGCAAGCCCTGCAAGAGCACCCCGAGACGGTGAGCCGCATCACAGATGCTGCGCAGCTGGAGAAAAAGCGGCAGTATGTGGCGGCGGCACTGGGAAAGGCTCAGGAGATGGCTCAGGAAAAGTCTCAGCAAATCGCGCAAGCCTCCAAGCCATAACCCACCCTGAGCCGTGAGAGCGCAGGCGCATGGCGCCCTCGCTACTGCCCCGTGGCTGTCACGTTGCAATTGATCGTCAATCGTACCGAGCTGGTGGGTGGGGCGGGCAAGCTGGGAATTTGAATGCCGGGGCCGCTCATGTTGGCAATGGTGAGATTGGCTGGCAGCGGGCACAGCGCAGCACCAAAGGCCGTGCAACTGATGCTGGTGCAGGCCAAACCGGCAGAAGGTGTGTCTTTGAACAAAGCGTTGTTGACGTTAGAAGGGCCGGTATTGGTGATGGTGACGCTGTAACTCGTGGTGCTGCCCGCGACCAACACACTGACGCCGTTGGTCTTGGTGATGCTCAGGTTGGCAGAGCCCGTCACGGGATCAGAGTCTTGCGCACTGTCGTTGGCGGGGTTGGTGTCGATGTAGCCAATCGGCACAATGCTGGCAATATTGGTCACTGTGGTGCCCGCAGCGCCAGTGACCGTGCCAGAGATCAAGAAAGTGACGGTGCTGTTGATGCCAACCACAGGCACCGTCACACCGGTGGTCTCGATGGAGAGCACGGTGGTGGCCGTTGCCAATGGGCATTGGCTGCCCGCACTGGCCACACACGTGACCGAGCCTTTGATGAAATTGCTCACCGCAGGATCAGAGAAAGTCAGCGTGTTGGCAGCCACCGTGCTGGTATTGCTCAGGGAGATGGTGTAGAGCGCCGTGCCACCGCTGATGAGGCTGGTGACGTTGTTGGTTTTGCTCACCCGCACATCGGCTGAGGGGATGCATTCGCGCAAGGTCACGCCGGCGAGTGCCCAAACACCACCCGTCTCACCGGCAGCCGGTGCGGTGACATCAGCAAGGGAGACTGTGCCTGTGCCGCCACTGGGCACGGTGAATGTGCCTTGAACCAGCGTCCAGATGTCGCCAGAGCCGATGGTTTCATTGGCCAGCGTCAAGGCCGGTGTTAAGAATGCGCTGGTACTGGTCGTGATCTGTGGGCGAACGATGGGGGCGAGCGCCGGTGTCTGCCCCGGCTGCGCAGCATTGGACACATAAAACATCGCTTGATAGGTGCGCCCCGCTGTGAGCCCGCCCACCGCTTGCTGCCACATGTCC
>JANNED010000066.1:0-22959 GCA_031388245.1 Variovorax sp. | reverse complement strand
GCTGGCAATTCTTCCGAGCACCTTGTTGGTGGCGTCAATCACAAACCACTCGTGTACGACCTCAGCGGGTTTTGCGCTGAAAGTGCTCATGAGTTATCTCTTTAAAAGAAAGGTTTGTCCGGCTCTTTTCCACGGTCGGTGCTCTTCTGATGAGAGCCTCTTAGGTGGGAAGTAGACTAACTGAAGACAGCTCGCACCGCAGGAGCGGGCAAACAAGTGATCGGTTCTTCATGCTGTATCGCGGAGCCTAGATTTCGCTGTACAGCCCAAGATTATAAACCGAATCAAAGACTTAGCGCATTTCAAAGGTGCAACGAAAGATTGTGGCAGCAGATGTTTCGCATCGGTGAATTTGCTCAAGGCTGCACAAACCCAGTTTCCACCCAAGCCACCGCGCTCGCGCGATTGAGCTTGAAGCCGGGCGACACTTTGATACGCGCCGCTTGATCACCCAAGGCATCGTGAGCGCTGAGCATGGCCGTTGGGTTGTCTTCATCGGGTTGAATGTCTAGGCTCACGGTGTATCGTGCGCCCCGGGCAGTTACTTCTAAACTTTGATGCAGGCTTGCGTGTAGTTGTTGCTCTTGGCGGCGCACAAATTCTGAGGCGGTTTTGACCAAGGTGCTGAAGGCGAATTTGTCCAGTGGTTTGGGATTTTTCTTGTCGCGCCCCATCGTCCACGGGCCAATCAAGGCGGGCTCGGCTTCGCCATCTTTTGTCATGGCCACTGCCCATCCGTCGTCGTCTTCGTTTTTGATGATCAAGGCTGTCCAGCCATCGCCTTGCCACAAGCGCGGTTCTTTGCTGAGTTCGGGTGCGGGGTCTGTGTTGATTGCTTCCATCGCATGAATTAGAAACTAAAAATGCGCTGGCCAGCGCATTGAAACCATTGATTTCAGAGACGGTGTGCTCGATAAGTATCATTTTTTGATACTCTCGCAGCCAGCCGCAGCCACTTTTCAGCTGCCGCTCGGCAAGTGATCAATTTGTTAGACACTCTGATTCATGTTCAATCAACAGAAAGTATTTATGAATAACCCCATCATTCAACGCGACACTGGCGCTTGGCAAATGCAAGTATGGATTTCTTTCGGCCTCGCTGTTTTTCTCTGCGGCACGGGCTTGGCTTGGCTGCCTGGACAGGATTTGGATCGCGCGTTCATGGTGATGGGCTATATCTTTTGCTTGTCTACCGCCTTCTTTCTTGCCAAGTTTGTGCGAGACAATCAATACAAAAAGGTGGATACGCCGATGTGGCGCATGGTGGTGTACACCGCATTCTTCGTGGCCATGACGCTCACAGCTTGGGGCTTGTGGCGGATGAATGTAAACGACACCTACAAGGCGTTCCTCTTGGTGAGCTGGCTGTATTTGATCACCACCACCTTTACGCTGGCCAAGACGTTGCGCGACAAGCATGAGGCGGATTTGGCAGAGGCTCGGCTGGCAGCCCGCGCTGAAGCCCGGCGCGAGATGGAAACGCAGTAAAGCTTGCTGCGCATAGGCTGGTTTGGCGCCAAGTGCGCAGATCAGCCTTCCCTTGAATTTAGAAATTTCTCGATCAAATTTGGAGCGAGTGATGAAACCTTTTCTTTTTGAATCTGCCATCGTATCTGTAGCCACTACGTTTTTAATAGCAATGGTTGCAGTATTTTTGCCAGCAACTTTAGGTATTTCCTCGAAGTCTTATGCTCAAAGCGAAGCTTCTGTGGTGCTGAGCATGCTGCCAGTGGCCTCTGTGGTGGTCACAGGTGTGGGCGCGAGCACGGCGGCGGGCGCATCGGTTGCAGCGCCTGTGATCTTGTCTGCGGCGGGTGCTGTGTTCGTCGTTAAAGCGGTGGAGGTGACTGCTCGCGCCACAGTCTATGTGATGGAGCGCGCGTCTGACGGCGCTCGCATGAGCGTAGAGATTGTGGGCTCCACGGCCAAAGCCAGTGCGATTGGCGCGGGCACGGCGATCAGCGTTACCGTGATTGGCTCTGGCATGGTGCTCTCTGCCTTGGGTGAGGCGATTGCCTTCATCCCCAATGAGCTGGGCAAAGCACTGCTGCACAACGAACGCATCACGCGCTGAAAGGCTGCACCATGAAGTTGTTCAAATCACTCGTAGTAGCCCTGCTGTGCAGCGCGGCAATGCAAGTGCACGCGGGCCGCAGCTGCGATGCGCCCAAGCCTCCCGCGCCGCAAATGATTGTGCAAGGCATGAATTTGGCCGAGAAGACATGGCGCGCACTTGAAGCTGAGCATGCCAAAAGCGGTGCAAAGGTCGTGGTGCTGGCGCGAGCAGGGCAAGATTTGAGCAAATATGGGCTGCGCTATTCGCACCTTGGTTTTGCCTACAAAGCGCAAGATGGCCGCTGGCTGGTGGCGCACAAACTCAACACCTGCGGCACGGCGGCCGCTGAGCTTTATAACCAAGGTTTGGGGGAGTTCTTTTTAGATGATCTGTTTCGCTTTGAAGCGGCTTGGGTGTTGCCCACGAAAGAAGTGCAAGACAAGCTGCATGCTGTGCTCTTGGATAGGCAGCGCATGCAATCCATGCACATCAAGCCCTACAGCATGGTGAGCTACGTTTGGGGCACGAAGTATCAACAGAGCAACCAATGGGCGATTGAAACGCTGGCCGCAGCGATAGATGGCACGATTCGCAACCGCGATCAGGCGCAAAGCTGGCTGCAAGCCAAGGCGTATACGCCCACCACGCTCAACATCCCGCCGCTCACGCGCCTAGGCGGGCGCATCACACAAGCCAATATTGAGTTTGATGATCACCCCGCCAAAAAACGCTTTTCGGATCGCATCGAATCTGTCACAGTGGACAGCGTATTTGCTTGGCTGCCGCGTGCGGGTTTGGGCGGTGCTCCGGTGGCCTTGAGCCTTTGATTTTGAGGTTTTTAGTGCTTTAGCCGGCATGAATTCTGTTCAGAGTGCTATTTATTTAATAGTAAAGGAAGATCATGAGTAAATCCCTTCGCCTCTCGGAAAAATGGTTTCGTCGCGGCCTGTGGCTCGTGGCTTTCGTATTTGCGGGCTTTTTGATTGGCCTAGGCGGCACGATCGTGGGTGATTTGCCCAAGGTCGAGCAGCAGGTGCAGACGAATGATTTCATCGATAAGCCGCAAGCCGATCCACTGCGCCAGAGCATCAAAGCCGCTGAGCGCACCCAGCGCGATGCGCAAGACGCGCTGGATCAGGCCGAGTTGAAGCTGCGCACCGCGCAAGCAGATACAGCCGCTGCCCGCGAGAGCTTTGACAATTGGATTGCCACGCGCAGCGCAACTCAGCGCAGCGAGCAAAACCCAGAGGTGATCACGCGCACCCGCGAGTTGGATCGTTTGAAGAAAGCAGAGCGCGATGCGCAAGCTCTGCAAGAAACGCAAAACAAAATTGCACTGGATGCGCGTCAGCAGGCCAGGGCCCAGCGCGAGCAATTGCAAACGCTGGAGACGGCGGCCAATACCAAGCTGCAAGCAGAGTTGCGCAAGAGCGAGCTGCGCGTGTTCCTCTATCGCTTAGCTCTCACATTGCCGTTGCTGGGCATTGCCGCATGGCTCTTTGTGAAAAAGCGCAAAGGCACGTATTGGCCCTTTGTGTGGGGCTTCATCATCTTCGCCGCGTTTGCCTTCTTCGTTGAGCTGGTGCCGTATCTGCCCAGCTATGGCGGCTATATCCGCTACATCGTGGGCATCCTCATGACGGTCGTTATTGGCCGTTACGCCATCCTCGCGCTGAACCGCTATTTAGAAAAACAAAAAGCCGCCGAGCTGTTGCCCGAAGCCGCCCGTCGCGAAGAGCTGAGCTACGACACCGCGCTGGCCCGCCTAGCCAAAAGCGTCTGCCCCGGCTGCGAGCGCCCAGTGGATTTGAAAAATGACAAGATCGATTTTTGCCCGCATTGCGGCATTGGTTTGCACGATCATTGCGGCGCTTGCAACACCCGCAAGAGCGCGTTTGCAAAGTTTTGCCATGCTTGTGGGGCGGGGGCGAGTGCATAAACCCAACTGTATGGGTTAAAACAGGCGATGCCAACGATTTTTATCCTGCGTTGGATTCGATTCATGATCTATCCAAACGATCACAATCCACCGCATGTGCATGTATTGGGCGCGGGCTATGAGGTGGTGATATGGCTGGGCAACTGCGAAGAAATCTATCCCAGTTTGCGTGAAATGCGTGGCAAACCCACTGCAGCGGTGTTGCGTACTGCTTTGTTAGCGGTGCATGAACGTTGCGGCGATTTATTTAGAGCTTGGAGATTGATTCATGGCTACGAAAAAGACTGATTGGGCAGATGCCGCTGTGCTATCCCAGTTGCCTGCTGCGAAGGTGCGTGGGCAGCGGCGTATGGTGCGCGAGCCCAAAGCAATTGCCGCGCGCTTTGATGTGAGCCAAAAGCGCGTTTGCGTGGAATTATCCAACGGCGTGAGCATGAGCTTTCCCCCTCAGCTTGCTCAGGCGCTCAAAGGTGTTTCGCCTAAAGCTTTGGCTCAGATCGAAATCTCGCCCATGGGCACGGGCTTGCACTGGCCTGCATTGGATGCTGATCTCAGCATTGCAGGCATGCTCAAAGGAGCTTTTGGCTCACGGTTTTGGATGCGTGATTTAGCTGCAAAGGCAGGTAGCACACGCTCAGAAGCCAAAACGGCTGCGGCTCGGCTCAACGGTGTCAAGGGCGGGCGACCTAAGAAAACTACAGTTTGAGATCTGCAGGAGGCGCTTTCAAATGTCCCACATATTGCAGCGCCTGGTGAATTTTGATGGAGGGCACATCGCCTTGGCGCATGTTGAGCAAGTCGCCGGGGGTGACTAAGCGCGGATCGGCATCTGTCAGGGGCAGGTCGGCGGCTTTGTAGGCTTCTAGTACGAACTGGCTGCAAAAGAATTGATCGTAGGGCACAGGGCCGAGCGCAATTGCTGCCACGCCACGGATGCAGGCATCGCGCACCAGTGCGGGCATGATGGGTAGCTCGCAGAGCTTGCGCTCCAAGGTGAAAGGCGCTTGCAATACGATACCTGCGGTGTTGTATTTCGTGCCCACATGCTTTTCTGCGAATTTTTGAATTAGTGCGGCTTGCACGCCATCAAGCTTGGGGTGGCGAAAGGCGGCAATAGTGGCTTCTTCGGTGATGAATTCTTGCATGCTGCGCTGGCGCACGCCTGAGCCCACGGCTTCAATCACTTGGCCATTGCCCACGTAGAGCGCCGCATGGCTCACGGGTGAGAGCGTGATGGCGCGAATGCCAGCAGAATTGATGCCATTGGCAGCAGACAAAATAATGTCGCCTGTGCGCAGCGCTTTCTCACGCACCAACTCGCCGCCGTTGCTAGGGTCGAGCGATTTGTTTTGTACGTTGATGCGAGGCGGGCCGTTGCGTGGGTCGAGTTTTACGTCGGTGGCGCAGGCGCTGAGGCAGAGCACCACGAGCATGCTGAGAAGCCGAGTCATGGTGGATGCTGAATTTGACATGAATTTATGAGCAAAAATGGCAAGTAGCCGGGATGAAATAAGCGCAGAGTGCTATTGAATTAATAGTGAATGAAGCATCACACGCCGCGTGCGCGATCTTCTTTGAATTGCTTCCTGAATTCACCAAACCGCCCCGCATCAAGCGCCTCGCGCACCTCGCGCATGAGGTTCAGGTAGTACTGCAAATTGTGGATGGTGGCGAGCATGGGGCCGAGCATTTCGCCGCATCGGTCTAGGTGATGCAAATAGGCACGAGAGAAGCCGCCACTCACGTTATCTTGCGCATCAGCGCTGCCTTTGCAGGCATAGCAAGTGCAAGTTGGGTCAATCGGCTCATGGCTGGTTTTGTGCTTGGCGTTGCGGATCTTCACATCACCAAAGCGTGTGAACAAATGCCCGTTGCGTGCGTTGCGCGTGGGCATCACGCAGTCAAACATATCCACACCGGCGGCCACGCCATCAACCAAATCTTCTGGCGTGCCCACACCCATGAGATAGCGCGGCTTGTTGGCGGGCAGGCGATGCGGCGTGTGCGCCATAATGCGCAGCATTTCGTCTTTGGGCTCGCCTACGCTTACGCCGCCTACCGCGTAGCCAGGGAAGTTCATCTCCACCAAATGATCGAGAGATTCTTGGCGTAAGTTCTCAAACATGCCGCCTTGCACAATGCCAAAGAGTGCATTGGGGTTTTCTAGCTTTGCAAACTCTGTTTGGCAGCGCTTGGCCCAGCGCAGGGATAGCTCCATCGAGATACGAGCTTCTGCCTCGGTGGTGATGTGGCCCTTCACGTCATACGGCGTGCATTCATCAAACTGCATCACGATATCGGAGTTGAGCACGGTTTGAATTTGCATGCTCACCTCGGGCGTGAGAAACAGCTTGTCGCCATTCACCGGCGATGCAAAGCGCACACCTTCTTCGCTGATCTTGCGCATCTCTCCTAGGCTCCACACCTGAAAGCCGCCACTATCCGTCAAGATCGGTTTATGCCAACCCTCAAAGCCATGCAAGCCGCCAAACTGCTTCATCACATCTTGCCCAGGGCGCATCCACAAATGAAAGGTATTGCCCAAAATAATCTGCGCCCCCATCTCATGCAAGCTGCGCGGCATCACGCCCTTCACGGTGCCATACGTGCCCACAGGCATGAAGATCGGCGTTTGCACCACGCCGTGGTTCAGCGTGAGCGTGCCACGGCGGGCATGGGAGGAATCGTCGGTTGTGAGAAGTTTAAAATCGAGCATGTGCGTATTGTCTTATGAAGCACGAGCCAGCAGCATCGAATCCCCATAGCTGAAAAACCGATATTTCTCTTGCACAGCGGTTTTGTAAAGCGCCATGATGTGCTCATAGCCTGCGAAGGCGCTGACCAGCATCATGAGGGTGCTTTTGGGGAGGTGGAAATTTGTAATCAGCATGTCCACGGTTTGGAATTGAAAGCCGGGCGTGATGAAGATATTCGTGTCGCCGCTGGTTTGACCGTTCTTTGCGTAGCTCTCTAGCGTGCGCACGGTGGTTGTACCCACCGCGATCACGCGGCCGCCGCGTTGCTTGCAGGCGGCAATGGCTTGCAGAGTCTCAGGCGGAATGCTGTAGCGCTCAAAATGCATCGTGTGATCTGCAATGTTGTCTGCTTTCACGGGCTGGAAGGTGCCTGCGCCTACATGCAGGGTGACGAAAGCCTTGTCAACGCCCTTGGCCGCCAGCTTGGCAAACAGGGCCTCATCAAAATGCAGTGCTGCTGTGGGGGCAGCCACTGCACCAGGATGCTTGGCGAAGACGGTTTGGTAGCGCTGCTCATCACCTGGCTCGTCGGCGTGCTCAATGTACGGCGGCAGCGGCACATGGCCGAATTGCTCCATCACCCAATAAGGATCGTGGCTCAGCTCAAAGCGAAACAGCGCACCATCTTCACCCGGCCAGCGGCCAATGAGTTGGGCTTGGATGACTTGATCATCATTGCCGTAAAGATGCACCCAATCACCGATGCGCGGCTTCTTGCTCACCTTCATGTGAGCGACCACTTCGCGCCCAAAGACGACGCGTTCGATCAGCAGCTCCAGCTTGCCGCCTGTCGCCTTTTCTCCAAATAGCCGTGCCTTGACGACTTTGGTGTCGTTGAACACGAGGAGGTCGCCCTCGTACAGCAAATCAGGCAGCATATTGAAGACGCGATGCACAGGCTGACCGGTGCGGCCATCGAGCAAACGAGATGCTGTGCGCTCGGCAGCAGGATGCTGAGCAACCAGCGTTGGAGGAAGCTCAAAATCGAAATCCTGAGTGCTAAATTGCCGAAGAGCCGGCATAGAACCTGCATAAGATGCTATCAATTGCATAGTAGCTTGAGGGCTGAACGAGCCCGTTCCAAGTGAAAACCAGTCATTATCCCCGAGCCTGATCAGGCGCGAGCCAGGTGTATTGGATAGAGCCAAGCGCGTTGAAATGTAGTAAGATTCTTACGCATAAAGGTAAGAATCATGGAAATCATTCACAAAGTCACCAGCAAAGGCCAAGTCACGATTCCACAGGATATTCGCGAGCAGGCGGGCATGCCTGCGAATTCTGAGGTGGCGTTTGAGCTGCGTCCCCTCAAAACGGGGGGCAATGAGGTCGTCATACGGCCGGTGATCAAGCCTGTATCGTCGCTGCGGGCTGCGCTGCAAAAAGTGCGTGGCAGCGCCAATGCTGTGGAATTCAAGGGCATGGGCACAGATGAATTCATGCGTTTTCTGCGCGCTTGATTTGAAATGATCTAAGAAGAGATGTCTCAAGCGCCCAACCCTGCCTACGAAGCGCGCGAGCCGGATGCGCGATTTTTGATGCCTGCTACGTTGGTGGACAGTTGTGTGTTGATTGATGTGTTGGCTGACGATCCGCAGTGGGCCGATTGGTCGATGCAAAAGCTTGAAGCGCTGGGTGGGCAAGCGTCCTTGGTGATCAACCCGCTGATATTGGCCGAGATCAGCCCGCGATTTGCGCGAGCAAGTGATTTAGAAGCCGCACTAGACGCGCTGCCATTGCGCAAAGAAAATTTGCCTTGGGATGCAGCCTTCCTCGCGGGGCAGGCGTTCAAGGTTTACCGACTGTCCAAGGGAATGCAGCGCTCGCCGATGCCGGATTTTTACATCGGCGCACATGCGCTGCTTGGCGGTATGCGCCTGCTCACGCGCGATGCGAAGCGCTACCGCACGTATTTCCCCAAGCTGCATGTGGTGTGCCCTGAGAGCAGCCCGTTGATTTGAATCAGGCTGAGTTCGATGCCCGTGTCAAAAAAGAAATCCGCAGAAGAGTTGGTTGCGCCTAAGCCGCAGCTAAAGCAGCCGATGAAGTCCGCCACAGAAAAAGCGCTCGATAAACTGCGCCTGCATCGCCCGATTGACTTTGCGCTGCATCTGCCGATTCGCTATGAAGATGAGACAAAGATCACCAAGCTGGAGGATGCGCTGAATGGCGAACTCGCGCAGATTGAAGGTGAGATCACAAGCTGCGAGATTGCTTATCGGCCACGCAGGCAACTCGTTGCCGTGCTCAACGACGGCACAGATTCTTGCCAGCTGCGCTTTTTGAATTTTTACCCATCGCAGCAAAAACAGCTTGCAGTTGGCAATAAGATTCGTGCACGCGGTGAGCTGCGTGGCGGGATGTTTGGTTTTTCGATGGTGCATCCGTTGTGCAAAGCCTCGGGCGGCGCTTTACCCACCTCGCTCACGCCGGTGTACTCGACAGTGGCTGGGCTGCCGCAGCCTTATTTGCGCAAAGCAGTGGTCAATGGCTTGGCGCGAGCTGAGAGCAGCGGAGCGCTGGATGAGACGATTCCCGAGCAAATTTTAAGCAAAATAGGCCAATTGCCGTCATGGAATCTGCGTGAGGCGCTATCATTTTTGCACTATCCAGCGCCAGATGTGACTTTGGCGCAATTTGAAGATCACACCCATCCCGCTTGGCAGCGCCTGAAAATTGAAGAGCTGCTGGCGCAGCAGCTCTCCCAGCTCACCTCAAAAATGGAGCGCGATGCGCTGCTTGCGCCGCCGCTTTTGGCTCAAACAGATGGGCTGCACGAAAAGCTGCTCGCCGCACTGCCGTTTGCTTTAACGAGAGCGCAGCGCCGCGTAGCTCAGGAGATTGCACAAGATCTCATGCTGCCGCGCCCGATGCATCGTTTGCTGCAAGGCGATGTGGGCTCAGGCAAAACGATTGTGGCCGCGCTCGCTGCCGCTGTCTGTGTGGACGCGGGTTTTCAATGCGCGCTCATGGTGCCCACGGAGATACTGGCCGAGCAGCATTTCCGAAAACTCGTTGAGTTGCTCACGCCCTTGTTTGAGCCTTTGAATCTGAAAGTCGCGTGGCTGACCGGCAGCCAAAGCACGAAGCAGCGCCGAGAAGCTTTGGCGCTCATCGAAAGCGGCCAAGCCGCTTTGGTGGTGGGCACGCACGCCATCATTCAAGACAAAGTGATCTTCAAAAACCTTGCGCTCGCGATCGTGGATGAGCAGCATCGCTTCGGCGTGGCGCAGCGGCTGGCTCTGCGGGCGAAGATGGAGGCCGAGGGGCATGAGCCCCATTTGCTCATGATGACGGCCACGCCCATCCCGCGCACACTGGCCATGAGCTATTACGCGGATTTGAATGTGTCCACCATTGATGAGCTGCCGCCGGGGCGCACGCCGATTGTGACCAAGGTGCTTTCTGATTCGCGCAAACCGCAAGTCATTGAGCGCATCAACGATCAGATTACGCAAGGCAGGCAGGTGTATTGGGTTTGCCCGCTGATTGAAGAAAGCGAAATGCTCGACTTGAGCAATGCCACGCAAACGCATGCTGATTTGACGGAAGCCTTCCCGGGCATGTTGATCGGCCTTCTGCATTCGCGCATGCCGCCCGCAGAGAAAAAAGCCGTGATGCAGCTCTTCACGAGCGGCTCAATGGCGCTGCTGGTGAGCACCACGGTGATTGAGGTGGGTGTGGATGTGCCCAATGCATCGCTGATGGTGATTGAGCATGCCGAGCGCTTTGGGCTTTCGCAGCTGCATCAGCTGCGCGGCAGGGTCGGGCGCGGGGCGGCGGCTTCGGCCTGCGTGTTGTTGTTTTCTACTGGGGAGAGTGGGCGCTTGGGCGATACGGCGAAGGCTCGGCTCAAGGCCATGGCTGAGACAAATGACGGCTTTGAAATCGCCCGCCTCGATTTAGAAATTCGTGGGCCGGGAGAATTCTTAGGCGCTCGGCAGAGCGGGGCGGCTTTGCTTCGGTTTGCGGATCTGGTGCAAGATGCGGCTTTGCTGGAACGCGTGCGAGCTGTTGCGCCTGAGATGTTGCTGCATCACGCGGCATTGGCTGCACAGCATATTGAGCGGTGGATGGGCGGGAAGGTAGATTTCTTGAAAGCTTGACGCGCGCTTGCCCATCAAGTGAAATATCGCATCAACCGGAGACCCGTATGCATACCCAAATTTATGTCAACCTCCCCGTGAAAGATTTGCCCAAATCGCGCGCTTTCTTTCAGAGCATGGGCTATTCCTTCAATGAAGAATGGAGCAACGAGAAAGGCGCTTGCCTCGTGCTCGGTGAAAACCTGTTTGCCATGTTGTTAACGGTGCAATTCTTCGCTGGCTTTACCACCAAGCCGGTGGGCAACGCATTGCAAACAACCGAGGTCATCAACTGCCTGGCCTGCGCTAACCGTGAAGCGGTCGATACCTTGGTGCGCAAAGCACTCGCAGCAGGTGGCACAGCGCCCAAGCCTGCGATTGATCACGGCTTCATGTACCAGCATGGCTACCAAGATTTAGATGGCCATATTTGGGAGCTGATGGCGATGGCACCTGCTGCCTCTTGAACTTTTTGAATAAGAAGATTCACCATGATCGCGAAAAACACCATCTGCCTATGGTTCAACGGCGGCGCAGAAGAAGCCGCTCGTTTCTATGCGCAAACCTTTCCCAACAGCTCGGTCGGCAAAATTCATCACGCGCCTGGCGACTATCCTGCTGGCAAGCAAGGTGATGTGCTCACGGTCGAGTTCATGGTGTGTGGCATTTCTTGTCTTGGCCTCAATGGCGGCCCGGGCGTGCCACATACCGATGCGTTCTCGTTCCAAATCTCTACGGAAGATCAAGCCGAGACGGATCGGCTTTGGAACACCATAGTGAGCCATGGCAGCGCGTCGTGGATGAGGTATTTTTTATGCCAAACACGCACCTAGCCGGCATTAAATAAGCGCGAAGTGCTCCTTATTTAGGAGTGATTATGTCAACCGGAACTGTTCAACTGCATCGCATCCTCACCACCACGCCAGAAAAAATCTACCGTGCTTTTACGCAGCCCGAAGCCTTTGCGCGCTGGCTGCCGCCCAATGGTTTTACGGGCAACGTGCATGCGATGGATGTGCAGGTGGGCGGCGCATGGCGCATGTCATTTACCAATTTCACATCAGGCTCAGAGATACATTTTGGTGGCAACTACTTGGAACTCAAACCCTTTGAGATCATTGCCTACAACGCCCGCTTTGACGACCCCCATCTTGCGGGTGAGATGATCACGCGGGTGACGATCAACTCGGTATCTGTGGGTGCAGAAGTCCATTTCACGCAAAGTGGCATACCCGCTGTGATTCCGCTGGAGGGCTGCTATCTGGGCTGGCAAGAATCGCTGCGCAACCTTGCGCGATTGGTCGAGCCGAATATTTCGGGCTAATCGCTCACTCTTTCTCAGGATTCGATAGCTATGCACACATTTAAAACCGCCCGCGCTACGCTTACCGAATCAGCGCTTTGGCCTGCCGCACCGCTTCAATCATGCTGCTCGCATCGGCGATGCCTTGGCCTGCAATATCAAAAGCTGTGCCGTGGTCGGGGCTGGTGCGGATCAAGCTTTGGCCTTTGCCGTTATGAAGCCCGAGCGTGACGTTCACACCCTTTTCCACGCCTAAGTATTTGACGGGGATCAAGCCCTGGTCGTGGTACATCGCAATCACCACATCAAACTTTTTGAAGCCACGCGCTTGCATGAAGATGGTGTCGGGTGGGTAGGGGCCAGTTGCGCCGATGCCTTGGCTCTTGGCGGCTTCAATGGCAGGAAAGATGTGCTGGATCTCTTCGCTGCCAAATAAGCCGCCTTCGCCTGCATGTGGGTTGAGGCCAGCTACAGCGATGCGCGGCGCGCGGCCTAAGCTTTGCGATAGCGCTGCATGCGTGATCTGAATCGTTTGCAGCACATTGGCCTGCGTGACGCGCTCAATCGCCTCGCGCAAGCTCACATGAATGCTCACGAGCACCGTGCGCAGCTCGTTATTGGCCAGCATCATGCGCACGGGCATCTCGCTCGTGCTCACGCCTGCGAACACAGCTGCCTCATGTTGCAGCAATTCGGTATGGCCGGGGAAGGCAATGCCAGCTGCGCTCCAAGCCTCTTTGTGAATGGGCGCGGTGACCACGGCGGCTACCTCGCCGCGAAGTGCCATGCGGGTTGCCTCACGCACACAATCCGAAGAGAATTTTCCAGACAAATCGCTTAACTGCCGGTATGGAATCTGCGCAACGTGCTCATCTTTTGATAGTAAATCGAGTGTGGGAATATCCGTGCAATTGCTGGGCTTGACTTCTTTTGCAGCATTCAATTTGAGTACCGACACGCCGCCCATCAACGCCGCCGCACGCTCCATCAGCGCCACATTGCCCAGAACGAAGCAACCCGCCAGCGCCTCGGGCGCATCTCGAAATGCTTTGGCCACAATCTCGGGGCCAATGCCAGCCGGGTCTCCGGGGGTGATGGCAAGGGGTAAAAAGAAGCTCATGCCGTGATTTCATCACACTTAGGAGTGCATGTGTGGCTTGGCAAGCGGTATGGGCTGGGGCGAGAGCTCAGTTTGACTTCCGAGGAGAAGTAAGCTGCGCGACAATACCGTTGAAAACGCAAAAAAGATACCGCCGAGGAGCAAACCAGCGGCCGATTCTTGACGCTGATTTTGGTGCGATCAAGCCAATACCTATTTTTGTTAATTCGGCTGCAATAGATGCGCCCATCCAACCGCAAGTGCTTGAAGCCAGAGGTGCGGAACTAATCTACTGGGTTAGTGGTCTTTCAAGGGAATACAAAGCCTCACACAAGGTGTATGCCATGCCTTTTTCTTCACGTTATACATTGCGCATCACCACGCTGAGCGCACTCGCTGCTTCATTGCTCCTGCTCGGCTGCGCCAACAGCTCCCAGCAACAAGCTTGGGACAGCCGCGCCAGCTCGCGCACGCAAGCGCTCGCTGCAGCCGTGGGCATGCCAAGCGCCAGCATGCATGAGGTGCGCGATATGCAGTGGACGGACACCGAGCGCCAGCGCCAAGTGCCCGCGCGCTTGTATCTGCCCATCGACACCACACAAAAATCACCTTTGGTGATCTTCTCCCACGGCATCGGCGGATCACGCGAGGGCTACAGCTACATTGGCCAATACCTCGCTGCCAACGGCATCGCCGCACTGCATGTGCAGCATGTGGGCAGCGATCGCAGCCTGTGGTTTGGCAACCCGATGCAAATGGTGGGGCGCTTACAAGAAGCCGCCAAAGACGCTGAGGCAATTGATCGCACCAAAGACATGCGCTTTGCGCTCGATCAAGTGTTGGCCGATACTGAACTCAAGCAAAAAATTGACCCGCAGCGCATTGCCGCCGCAGGCCATTCCTATGGCGCAAACACCACGCTGCTGCTCGCAGGCGCGCGCGTGCAGCGCGATGGCAAGCTGCTCGATTTGTCTGATCCACGCATCAAAGCCGCCGTCATCATCAGCGCGCCGCCGTTTTATGGCGCGGGCGATCCCAAAGCGATTGTGGGCAGCATCCGCGTGCCCAGCCTGCACATCACTGCCACCGGCGATGACATCAACATCCCCGGATATTATTCAGGTGCGCAAGACCGCGTGGCCGTGTACGAAGCCGCTGGCACGGCATCCAGCAAAATGCTCGCCGTATTCAAAGAAGGCAGCCACAGCATGTTCACCGACCGCTTGGGCACGGGTGGCGAGGCACTGAACCCCCAAGTCAAAAAAGCCACCCGCGAGTTGATGCTGGCCTTCTTGCGCAAAGAGTTCGGTGGCGATGCACAGGAGCTTGCCGCTTGGCCTGCACAGCATCAGGCGCTGGTCGCAAGGTTTGAGCGCAAGCACTGAATTTGAAGCGTTTTAGGCCGCTAGCATTCACAAAATATGCACAGTGTGCTATCAAAATTATAGTAAATCAGCAACCACAAACAACAGTTCCAACCGATGGAAGGCGATTTCTTGAAGCGGTTTTGAGGCTTCTGGCAGGGTAAAATCGTCACATCTTTTGACAATTCTCATTACTAGAGGGTTTATGCAATTTTTAGACAATAACGCAGTACAAGCTTTGATTCAGTGGATGGCTCATGGCCTGTCTGAGGCCGCTTGGTGGGAGATCGTGCTCTACACCTTGCTGACCACGCACATCACGATTGTCGCGGTCACGGTCTATTTGCACCGCGCCATGTCGCACCGCGCACTGGATTTGCACCCCGCAGTGGCGCATTTTTTCCGTGCTTGGTTGTGGGTGGGCACAGGTATGAAAACGGCTGATTTCGTGGGTGTGCACCGCAAGCACCACGCCAAATGCGAAACCGAGGAAGATCCACACAGCCCGCAAACCCGTGGTCTCAAAGCCCTCTTGCTCACCGGCACCGAGCTGTACCAAGCCGAAGCCGCCAACCCTGAGACGCATGCCAAATACACCCACGGCTGCCCCACAGATTGGGTTGAGCGCAACGTCTATTCCCGCTACACCTGGCAAGGCGTGGGCCTGATGATGGTGCTTAATTTGGCTCTGTTTGGCGCTTTGGGTTTGACGGTCTGGGCGATTCAAATGCTCTGGATTCCTGTGCTCGCCACCGGCGTGATCAACGGCATTGGCCATTACTGGGGCTACCGCAATTTTGAATCACAAGACGCGGCCACCAATGTCTCGCCGTGGGGCATTTTGATTGGTGGCGAAGAGCTTCACAACAATCACCACACTTACGCCACCAGCGCTAAGTTCTCTGTCAAGCCTTACGAATTCGACATTGGCTGGATGTACATCAGTGCCTTGCAAAAAATGGGCTTGGCCAATGTGAGAAAAGTGCCGCCTAAGCTAGCGCTGGGTGATATCCGGCCCGTGGCTGATGCCCAGACGCTTGAAGCACTGATCGCGCACCGCTATGAGCTCATGGCCGCTTACGCGCGCGACATTCGCAGCGCCTGCAAGGCCGAAATTGAGGCTTTGAAAGAAGAGCGCAAAGCGGATGTGCCGCTCTTGCAGACGGCCAAACGCTGGTTGCACCGCGACGACGAGAAGGTACCGGCTGCGGCTGTGGCGCATCTGCGTCTAGCGCGTGCGCAATATCCCGTGCTTGGCAAAATGGCTGAAATGCGCGATGAGCTTCGCCAAATGTGGAGCAACACGCATCTGTCGCGAGATCAGCTCGCCGCGAATCTCGCCGCTTGGTGTAAGCGAGCCGAAGAAAGTGGCATCGCAGCCTTACAAGATATGTCGATGCGCATGCGCGCTGCACGCGTCTGATCGGCGCATGATCAAAAAAGGCTCTGAGGAGCCTTTTTTTGCCTAAATTTCATGAAAATAGAGAAATTGCCGGCATGTTATCTGCATAGTATGCTATTTAATTCATAGCATATAAGTGGCTGGATGCAGGCGATTGAGCCGTCAGACCAATCGCTCACGCCGCATTTGATCTTGCGCTGTCTCTCGCTCGCGCATGACCAGAGCAGTTGCGCCATCCACCAAAATCTCAGCCGCTCTGCCGCGCGTGTTGTAGTTGCTGGCCATGCTCATGCAATAAGCGCCTGCCGAAAGCACGGCAAGCAAATCACCACTTTTCACATTCAAATCGCGATCATGACCGATCCAATCGCCGCTTTCGCACACAGGGCCCACCACTTCATACATCAGCCCATCACCCAAGCGTGGTGCGACGGGCACGATGCCATGAAACGCTTGATACATCGCAGGCCGTGGCAAATCGTTCATGGCGGCATCCACGATGCAAAAATTCTTTTGCTCACTCGGCTTGAGGTAGAGCACCTCGGTGATGCACACCCCTGCATTGCCCACCAGCGAGCGCCCTGGCTCAATCATCAAATGGCGCTGGCCAAAGCCACGCGCATCAAGTTTTGCAAGCAGTTGCTGCCACAGCGCATCGGCAGCCGGCGGCGCAGTGCCTTCGTAGTTGATGCCCAATCCGCCGCCAAAATCAATGTGTGCAATCGGGATGCCCTGCGCCTCAATGGCAGTCACCAAATCTAAAATGCGATCCATTGCGTCCAGGTAGGGCGCAATGGTGGTGATTTGCGAGCCAATGTGGCAATCGATGCCCACCACTTTCAGGCCGGGCAGGGATGCCGCATGCTGATAGACCACAACGGCTCGCTCATGCGCAATGCCAAATTTGTTGCCCTTCAATCCTGTTGAAATATAGGGGTGCGTTTTGGGATCAATATTGGGGTTCACGCGAATGCTCACCGGTGCGATGGTGCCCAGACCAGATGCCACGCCCGAGAGCACATCGAGCTCTTCTTCGCTCTCCACATTGAAGCATTGGATGCCTACTTCAAGCGCGCGGCGCATCTCAGCGCGTGTCTTGCCCACACCAGAAAAAATGACTTTGCTGGGGGAGCCGCCAGCGGCCAGCACGCGCTCTAGCTCACCGCCAGAGACGATATCAAACCCGCATCCACTCAGAGCAAACAGTTTCAAGATCGACAGCGAGGAATTGGCCTTCATCGCATAGCAAATCTGTGCCTTGCGGCCAGCGAAGCCCTTTTGGTAGGCCGCAAGTGCTGCGAGCATGGCCGCTTTGGAATAGACGAACAAAGGCGTGCTGTGTTCATCGGCTAAATCAGCAGCGCGAACGCCTTCGACGCAAAGCTGACCGTCTACATAGGCCACGAAAGGATGACCGGGCAGGAGTGAAGAATTCATAACAAGGAAAAAATGAACTTCAACGCGGTGCTGTTGCAGGAACAGATGCAGGCGAAGCTGGGTTCAGGACTTGAGGCAAGGTCGCACGGTTTTGGGCTGCAGGCTCGCGTGGCAACACCAAAGCGCCTTTTTGCCCACAAGCAAAAAGCGCTACCAGGCTAGCAAAGCCTACAATCAATTTAACTTTCAACATGAATAGATTTTATCGCCATGACCGATACCGAATACCTGCAACACGCCGAAGCCTTGCTGAGCGCCGTGGAGGCCAGTTGCGATCGCATCAACGACACAGGTGATGTCGATGTGGACAACCAACGTGTGGGCGGCATGATCACGATCACTTTTGCCAACCGCAGCCAAATCATCATCAATTTACAAAAACCGCTGCAAGAGGTTTGGCTGGCCACCAAAGCAGGTGGCTTTCACTACAAATTTAATAGCGATTGGCGCAGTACCCGTACCGGCTCAGAGTTCTTTTCCGACTTGAGCACGCATGCCAGCTCACAATCCGGTGAGTCTGTGCAATTTGAGCCGCCCGTCAATTCCTGAACAAATCCAGGATAGATTTTTTCTCTTCTGCGGCAGGTGCAGGCTTGCCTGGTGTGCCTGGTGCTCCAGCCGCGTTGCTATCGGGCAATGGATCGCCCAAGCCCAAACTGTTGACACCCGCGCCACGCGCAAATTCATCATAAAACCATTCGCCGCCAATATTGAGCACACCTTCTGGTGCGGCTGGCTCCATCACAGGCACACCTTGCAGCGCTGTTTGCATGTAAGCAATCCAAGTTGGCAAGCTCAGTTGGCCACCCGTTGCAGTGCTGCCTAAAGAGCGCGGGTTGTCGTAGCCCATCCACACCACGGCTGCCACCGTGGCGTGATAGCCTGCAAACCACGTATCAATGGCATCGTTGGTGGTGCCGGTTTTGCCGTAAATATCGGGCCGCTTGAGCGTGGCTTGCGCTCGGGCGGCTGTGCCTGAGCGGGTGATTTCCTGCATCAAGCTCGTCATGATGAAGGCATTGCGTGCATCAATGCCGCGCGCCGATTCATCCAGCTCAGGGGGCTTGAAATTGAGCAGCACGCGGCCTTTTTGATCTGTGATTTTGCTGACCACATAGGGGTTGACGCGGTAGCCACCATTGGCAAACACCGCATATCCCGTCGCCATTTGCATGGGTGTCACAGAGCCTGCGCCCAAAGCCATGGTCAGGAAGGGAGGATGTTTTTCAGCCTCAAAGCCAAAGCGTGTGATCCAGTCTTGCGCATTTTGCGCACCCACGGATTGCAAGATACGAATAGAAATCATGTTTTTTGACTGTGCCAAGCCTCGCCGCATCGACATCGGGCCGTCAAATTTGCCATCATAGTTTTTGGGTTCCCAAGCTTGACTGCCCGTGACGCCCGCATCAAAAAACAAGGGGGCATCGTTGATCACCGTCGCGCCACTGAAGCCTTTTTCCAACGCTGCGGAATAAACGAAGGGCTTGAAACTCGAACCTGGTTGACGCCAAGCCTGCGTCACATGGTTGAACTTGTTCTTGTCGTAGTCAAAGCCGCCCACCAGTGCACGCAAAGCGCCTGTGCGGGGATCCAACGCCACAAAAGCGCCCTCAACCTCTGGCAGTTGCGTGATTTCCCAGCTGTCTTTAGGCGTTTTGACCACCCGAATCACGGCACCCCGGCGGATCTTGATATTGGGTGCAGCGTTGGTTGACAAGCCAGTTTGTGCCGCTTTCAGGCCCTCGCCCGTGATTTCCAAGAGCTCTGCATTGCGGCGCATGGCAACGATCTTTTTCTGGCTGGCTTCAAGCACCACTGCAGCCAACACCTCATCGTTGTCAGGTCGCTCGGCCAGTGCATCGTCCACGGCCTCTTCCATCTCATCTTTGCCAGCGGGAAGATCGAGAAATTTCTCGGGTCCACGGTAAATTTGTCTGCGCTCAAAATCCATGATGCCTTTGCGCAGCGCACGATAAGCGGCTTGCTGGTCGGCAGATTTGATGGTGGTGTAGACATCCAGGCCGCGTGTGTAGGTTTCTTCGCCATACTGTGCAAATATCAGCTGTCGAACCGTCTCGGCCACATACTCAGCATGCACGCGTGAGGTGTCTGGCCCGTTGCGCACCTTCACATCTTCTGAACGCGCCACCAAAGCTTGCGCTTCTGTGATGAAGCCGTTTTCAAGCATGCGGTCAATGATGTAGAGCTGGCGACGCTTGGCACGCGCATAGTTGGCCACTGGATTCGCGGTGGACGGAAATTTTGGCACGCCAGCGAGCATGGCCGCTTCAGCAATGCTGATGCTTTTCAGGGGTTTCCCAAAATAGGCTTCTGAAGCAGCAGAAAAGCCATAGGCGAGGTTGCCCAGATAAATCTGGTTAATGTAGACCTCAAGAATTTGCTCCTTGGTCAGTGCATGTTCGAGTTTGAAGGTCAGCAGGATTTCATAAATCTTGCGCGTGAAGGTCTTTTCGTTGGAGAGATAGACATTCTTGGCCACCTGCATCGTGATCGTCGATGCACCTTGGCTTTTGAGTCTCCCGAGGTTTGCAAATGCTGCACGCAAGACACCGATGTAGTCCACCCCACCATGCGAGAAGAAACGTGCGTCTTCGGTCGCCACAACGGCATCACTCATGTGTTTGGGGATATCCGCCAAGCGCGTGAGATTGCGGTGCTCCTCACCAAATTCTCCCAGCAAAGCGCCATCGGATGAAAAAATACGCAGAGGGAGCTTGGGGCGGTAGTCTGTCAAATCGCTCACATCGGGCAAATTTGGGTAAGCCGTTGCCAAGGCCAAGCCAACCACGCAGGCGATACCAATGGCAAAAGCGGCCAGCAAACCAAAAAACCACATCATGCTGCGCAACAGCAGTTGCAGCCAAGCCGGACGACTGGAGGGAGGAGGTAGAGCGGAGGAGTCGTCTTGCATAGCGATTGAAAGGGTAAGTCTTGATTATAGAAAGCACGATGAAGCCGGTGTGAAGTACTTTGTGCCGCGCTGGTCAGCGTTGTTTGCCAGCGGCCTGATATGCGCAAAAGCCCGCTTGCAATAGCGGATGCGGTCGAGTCACTGTAAATTTAACGAGTTGTTACGAAGTTTGAAACGTCAGTTTTTGACAACGCTTTATGAGGGTCAAAAAAGAAAAAATCCTTGTTTAACAAGGAACTTACTGCTAGTATTGAAATAGTTTCTTAAGTTTCAAGCCGTGTTGGATTTATGATTCAAACAGTCGGCTTGAGGCCAGAACATTTTTATATTGGAGTTCCGCTTGGTTTCGCTAACCAATCTTTTCAGCCGCCAGCCAGCCCAGCTTGTGGGCTTAGACATCAGCAGTTCCAGCGTGAAGTTGGTGGAGCTGGGGCGCAACAAAGCCGGCGAATGGGTGCTGGAGCGTTTCGCCAGTGAGCAGCTTGAGCGCGGCTGGATCACAGACGGCAACGTCGAGAAATTCGATGAAGTCGCTGAAGCGATCCGAAAAGTGCTTAAAAAGAGCGGCACCCGCACCAAGAATGTGGCGATGGCTCTGCCTGCCTCTGCGGTGATCACCAAAAAAATCGTTTTGCAGGGCGGCCTAAGTGATGCAGAGCTAGAGATTCAAGTCGAATCAGAAGCCAATCAATACATTCCCTTCTCTTTGGATGAAGTGAGCTTGGATTTCTGTGTGGTCGGCACAAGTGCGAATTCTCCAGGGGATGTCGATGTGTTGATTGCGGCATCACGCAAAGAAAAGGTGCAGGATCGTCAAGGTTTGGCCGAGGCGGCTGGCCTCAAGCCCATTGTGTTGGATGTTGAATCCTATGCTTCTCGGCTGGCCACGCGGCGCTTGATTGAGCAGTTGCCCGATGCTGGTAAAGACGTATTGGTGGCTTTGTTTGAGGTGGGCGCAATGACCACCAGCATGCAAGTGATGAAAAACGAAGAAGTGGTCTATGAACGAGACCAAGCTTTTGGTGGCGCCCAACTGACGCAACTGATCGTTCGGCAGTATGGTTTTTCTCCAGAAGAAGCGGAGGCCAAAAAACGCAGCGGCGAATTGCCAGAAGATTACGAAGCTTCCGTGCTCAAGCCTTTCGTCGAGAACATGGCGCAAGAGATCGCCAGAGCCTTGCAGTTTTTCTTTACCAGCACGCCTCACAACAGGGTCGATCATGTGATGTTGGCTGGTGGCTCGTCTTCATTGCCAGGTTTGACGGATGCGGTCACCGCGCAAACCTCTTTTGAGTGTCAAGTGCTCAATCCATTTGAAGGCATGCAGCTTTCTAGCAACATCAAAGAAAACAAAATGCGTCGTGAAGCGCCCTCATATCTGAGCGCCTGCGGCCTGGCGATGCGGAGGTTTCTCCAGTGATTTTGATTAACCTACTCCCTCACCGCGAAGCGGCGCGAAAGCGTCGCAAAGAAGCGTTTTTTGTCTCGCTGGGTATCGCAGCCTTGCTAGGCGGGATCATTTGTGGCTTTGTTTATGCTGCCTACCAAGCCCAAATCTCTGCTCAAAATGATAAAAATACTTTCTTGAAAGCAGAAATCAAGAAGCTTGAAAACGAAATCAAAGAAGTTTCCACATTGCAAGCAGAAATCGCCTCCCTGCGTGCCAGGCAGCAAGCTGTTGAGTCGCTGCAGGCCGATCGGAATCAGCCCGTTTATTTGCTCACGGAGCTCGTCAAGCAACTGCCCGATGGCGTGTATGTGTCTTCCATGCGGCAAGATAATGTCACATTGAGTTTGCAGGGCACAGCACAGTCTCAAGAAAGAGTCTCTGAATTGCTGCGCAATTTAGCCAACAACAGTCAATGGTTCACGCGCCCAGAATTGATAGAAATCGTAGCTGGCTCAGTCTCATTGGGGGCACGTGATCAAAGGCGCGTATCGAATTTTTCAATGCGCGTTCAAGTTCGCAAACCGGCTGATGTGCAAAAGCCAGCAGACGCACCGAAACCTGCAGCGGCTGCTTCCGCGCCTAAGAAGCCTTGAGGTCGATATGGCAAGCAAACCAAAAATGAACCTTGATATGGGGCAGCTTCAGGAAAAGCTGACATCCCAGTTTCGCGATCTCAATACCAACGATCCCTCTTCATGGCCTGCTCTACCGCGCTACTTGCTTTGCCTGCTGCTGATGGTAGCGGTTGTGGTGGCCTTGTGGTTTGCATGGCTGCAAAATTCTGCCGACGAGCTCAAGCTCGTTCGCGATCAAGAAGTCGCGTTGAAAGAAGATTACAAGAAAAAACTGCTGCAAGCCGTTAACCTTGACACCTTGAAAAAGCAGCGCGAGCAAGTGCAGCAGTATGTGACGCAGCTTGAAAAGCAGTTGCCCAGCAAAGCCGAGATTGATGCTCTCTTGTCTGATATCAATCAGGCTGGATTAGGCCGAAGTTTGCAGTTTGAATCGTTCAGGCCGGGCGCAGTCATTGTTAAAGAATACTATGCCGAATTGCCCATAGCGATACGTATCACGGGCAGATATCACGATATTGGCGCTTTTGCCAGCGATATCGCTTTGTTGCCAAGAATCGTAACATT
>JANNED010000052.1:0-2484 GCA_031388245.1 Variovorax sp. | reverse complement strand
CCGTTGTATCGCCGATGATCTACGCGGTCTTTAAAAGAAGATAGAACTGAATAAGCACCAATGGCAGCAGTTTTTGTAAAGATGTTGCGAGAAAACTCATCTTTGAGAAATTGACCAATCATTTTGGCCAAGCCTTCGCTGGCCTTTAGCGCCACATTGCCCACAAAACCATCGCACACCACCAAATCGACAATGCCCGTGTAAATATCATTGCCTTCAACATTGCCGTAAAAATTCAAATCGCCGTTGTTAGCCGCAGATCGCAGCAGTTCGCCGGTTTTTTTGATGATTTCATTACCTTTAATGACTTCTTCACCGATATTGAGCAAACCTACCGACGGGTTTTCTTCTGTTTTGAGTACCGACACCAAGGCCGAGCCCATAATGGCGAACTGGAACAAGTGCTCAGGCTGACAATCCACATTTGCGCCCAAATCAAGCACCGTGGTTTGGCCTCCTTGGATATTGGGCATTTGCGTGGCAATCGCGGGGCGATCAATACCGTCGAGCGTTTTGAGCACGTAGCGAGCAATCGCCATGAGAGCGCCGGTATTGCCAGCAGACACCGCCGCTTGGGCCGCACCTTCTTTGACCTGCGCAATCGCCACGCGCATAGAGGAATCTTTTTTCTTGCGCAGCGCAATTTCGAGCGGATCGTCCATCGTGACGACTTGGCTGGCGCTGATCAGCACAGCGCGGGGATGAGAAAACTCTTTCAGAGCCTCGGGCAGACCCACCAGCAGCAAGCGCGCTTGGCTGTGACTCTCCAAAAACGCCCGGCAAGCGGGCAAGGTCGTGGCCACACCATGATCGCCACCCATGCAATCTACCGCGAGCGTGATTGCCTTGTCGTCCACAATTGCAGGGCTTGAAAATGTCTCGCTCATACTTCTATTTTGATAGCACTATAAGCAGATTCTACGCCGGCTAGATGCTTATTTCGTTCTGAAAACACATAAAAAAACCCGTTGCAATTGAATTGCAGCGGGTTCATGTTCGTCAATGAATCTACCCGATCAGGGCAGGCTCACTTACTCAGCAGCAGTTTGCTTCGGCTTGATCACCTGACGGCCACGGTACATGCCGTTGGGGCTGATGTGGTGACGCAGACCGGCTTCGCCGGTGCTGTTGTCAACGATCACGTTCGCGGCCACAAGGGCGTTGTGTGAACGGTGCATGCCGCGCTTGGACGGCGATTTTTTGTTTTGCTGAACGGCCATGATGGGCTCCTAGGATTTGAGTTTTGTTGATATCAAGATCAACAAAGAAAATAATGTTTGAGCTCGCTGCACAAGGTAATGGCTTATGCAGCAAAGCCTTAAATTATAACAGTATTCAACAGCTTAGCCGCTACAATTGCGCCGTGTGCGGCTGTAGCTCAGTGGATAGAGTATTGGCCTCCGAAGCCAAGGGTCGTGGGTTCGATCCCCGCCAGCCGCACCACACTTTCAAAAAAACCGCTTTAAAAAACCGCCTAAAGCATCAAGCTTTCGGCGGTTTTTTGTTGGGTTTTACTTTTTTCAGGTCGAAAACGACGATCCGCAACCGCAAGTGGTGGTTGCGTTCGGGTTTTTAATCACGAATTGCGCGCCTTGCAGATCTTCTTTGTAGTCGATTTCTGCGCCAACAAGGTACTGGTAGCTCATCGCATCAACCAAGAGTTGCACGCCGTTTTTATGCAAAACGGTATCGTCATCGTTGGTGATTTCGTCGAAGGTAAAACCGTATTGAAAACCAGAGCAGCCGCCGCCCTGCACGAACACGCGCAGCTTGAGATCGGGGTTGCCTTCTTCAGCAATCAGATCAGCCACTTTCACAGCGGCGCTGTCGGTGAAGATGATCGGTGAGGGCATCTCGGTTTGGATATTTTCAGCAACGGCGCTCATAGCAAATCCTTGATAATTTCAATACTTGAATGAAATACTAACCTATTGGTAAAAAGCGTGCTTTGCAGCGCTCTTTAGCCATTCTCTTTAGCTGTTCTCTTTAGCTGTTGTTTGCCGCTAATTTCAGCGCTGGCTTCTCACCTTGAATCATGGGCTTCAACTGCCCAGAGATGACGGCACCTTGATGCATTTCAAGCGCTTTGTAGCTCACATCGCCTTCAATTTGCGCCTTGGGCTGCAGCTCCAGCAGTTCAAACGCATGCACGTGGCCGATGATTTTGCCGTTGATGATGACGTGATCGGAATACACATCGCCTTCAATCACTGCACTCTCGCCAATCACAATCAAACTGGAGCTGTCTTCATTCGCACGGATATTGCCCACCACATTGCCATCCACACGTATGCCGTCTGTGAAATTAAGATCGCCACGAATTTGCGTGCCTTTGTCGATCAGGCTGCGCACGGGGGGTTGTTTTTTGGTGCCAAACATTTCAGTTCCTCTCGAATTTTTATCTTCCCGGTCTGCTCTGGGCGCGTTTCTTCACCCTCGGTGAGCTTTGCAGTCAGTTGTTTTACCTCGACTTGTGGGGGCTAG
>JANNED010000037.1:0-1788 GCA_031388245.1 Variovorax sp. | reverse complement strand
CCCTGCACGCGATCTTGCAGCGCATCGCGTGCGGTAAGAATCAAAATTGGCAAGCTGTAGCCGCTGGTGCGCATCAGTTTGATCAGTTCCAAGCCATCCATCTTTGGCAAACCCAGGTCAACGATGGCTGCATCAAAGCTGCCTGCTTTGAGCGCATCAAGCGCTCGCTCACCCGAACCCACCCAATCCACCGCGTAGCCCGCGCCACACAACCCCAGCTTGATCCCGCTGGCTAGCATCACATCGTCTTCGACAAGTAAAAGGCGCATAAATGAATCAGCCTTGATCAACGGCTGGTGATCATCGTGCCGTAGGCTTGATCGGTCAAAATTTCCAAAAGCATCGCATGTGGCACGCGGCCATCTACGATGTGCACCGCATTCACGCCGCTCTTGGCTGCATCAATTGCGCCAGCAATCTTGGGGATCATGCCGCCAGAGATCGTGCCATCAGCAATCAATTCATCGATTTGCCGCGAGGTCAGCTCAGTGAGCAGCTGGCCTTCTTTGTCCAATACGCCGCTGATATTGGTCAGCATCATGAGCTTTTCTGCTTTCAAAATCGTCGCAAGCTTTGCAGCCACCACGTCAGCATTGATGTTGTAGCTTTCATTCTTCTCGCCAAAGCCAATCGGGCTCACCACCGGAATGAACGCATCGTCTTGCAGGGCTTTCACCACGCTCGGATCAATCGCCACGATATCGCCCACTTGGCCCACATCATGCTCAATGCTCGCATCCTTCAAATCTAGCATCTTCAATTTCTTCGCGCGAATCAGCCCGCCATCGCGCCCCGTGAGACCCACAGCTTTGCCGCCCGCCGCATTGATGAGGCCCACAATGTCTTGCTGCACTTCCCCCGCCAAGACCCACTCCACCACTTCCATCGTCTCAGCGTCGGTGACGCGCATGCCTTGGATAAACTTGCCTTCTTTGCCCAAGCGCTTCAATGCCGCTTCAATCTGCGGCCCGCCGCCATGCACCACCACCGGATTCATGCCCACGAGTTTGAGCAGCACCACATCTTCTGCAAAATCTTCTTGCAACTGCGGATCGGTCATCGCATTGCCACCGTATTTGATCACGATGGTTTTGCCATGAAATTTGCGAATGTAAGGCAGCGCCTGCGCCAAGATTTCGGCTTTGTCGCGCGGGGCGATATGGGTGATGTCTGGGGTGGTGTTCATGGTGCAGTGACTAGCTGAAGTTTAAATATTGTAGAAGGCTTAGAAACAAGAGGAACGCAGAATTCACAGAAAGTACGCAGAAGACACAGAAAATCCTTTTGCATCTCTTCTGCGTTTTCTGCGTTTTCTGTGTCTCTGAATTTAATTTTTGAATTTTTGAAATTAAGCTTTAAACCGCCTGCGAATCAGCCCCAAGCCGAGCCATAGAGCCAATGCACCGAAAACCAGCAAAACAGTCAGGTGTTTGAAAGGCGTGGCGGGCATTTGCCCGATGAAGAAGGGGCGCACCAGCTCCACGGCTGCCGTGAGCGGCAAATAATCGGTGATGAGTTGCAGCCAAGGCGGTAGCTGATCGCGTGGAAAATACACGCCGCTGGTGAACGTCATGGGCACGAGGAAGAGCGTGAAGTAATAGGTGAAAAAATCGTAGCCCTTAGCCAGCGCTGTGAAGATCAAGCCCATGCAGGCGAAGCTGAATGCGACGATGGCCACAATGGGTAAAGCAAGCAAGACCTGTGGGTGCTTCACGATGCCTAAGCCCGCCATCACACAAAGAATAGCCAGCGTGGTGAAGACTGCTTTGAATGTGGCCCAAAGCAGCT
>JANNED010000029.1:0-6095 GCA_031388245.1 Variovorax sp. | reverse complement strand
GCCCATCTTCATATGCTCAGTCATGTCAGCTTCGTTCCAGTGATGCACGCGGGCGATGTAATGCGTCTGCCCGTTCGGTGCATCGGCCAGCATAATCTCGCCGACCATGAAGGCTTTGCCCGATGGAATCCAAGCGCTGGTGAATGCATCGGTGAACACGAGCCGCTTGCCCTCTTCAACTGCGAGATAAACACCCTGATTGGGAAAGGCTTCGCCATCCGGCCCACACATGGTCATGCTGCTCGCGCCACCGGGCCGCACATCCAAATCTACGTCTTTCACATACCAAGGCTTGGGGCAAAACCATTGAGGCATGAGGTCGGCCTCTGTCCAGCATTGCCAGATGGCTTTGCGCGGCGCGGCCAGAGTGCGCTCTAGCGTGAGGGTAAAAGGGGACGTTGGAAGATTCATTACTTACTCCTATTTCAATAGCACTCTGCGCAGGTTTTATGCCGGCTACATGCCGATTTTGCTTAAAATTTCAGCCTTGCGGGCCATCCACACCGACCATCCAGCTCACGCCGAATTTGTCTGAGCACATGCCAAAGCAAGGGCTCCAAAAGGTTTTACCCAAGGGCATGAAGACGCTGCCTCCAACTGCCAGCGCATCAAACATTTTCTTGGTCTGCACTTCGCTGTCTGCTGTGATTGAAAGCGTTACGCCGTTGTAACTCACCTTTTCAGCGCTCATGCCGTCAGAGAGCATGACCAGCGTGCTGCCCACCATCAGGCCGCAATGCATCACCTTTTGCCCCCAGTTCGGCGGCAGCGGCATATGATGCGGCTCGGGGCTGTCGTCAAAGCGCAGCACCATCACGGTTTTTGCGTCAATCGCGGTTTGATAAAAGGCAATGGCCTCATCGGCGCGACCACTGAACATTAAATATGGCTCGACTCTCATGGCGTTCTCCTTTTAAAAAACACTGACTTACTCGGGAATATTCGGCTCAACCAAGCGCGCCAAATTGAGCAGCGATTCTTGCCAGCCCAAATAGCAAGCCTCAGCTGGGATCATTTCAGGGATGCCGCTTTGCGTGATGTTGATTTCAGTGCCGCACGAGACGGCTTTGATCGCGACGCGTGTGGTCATCTCGCCTGGGAGATGGGGGTTGTCAAATTTGGCGGTGTAGGCAATGAGTTCATTCTCACTCAGTTCGACATAATTGCCGCCGAAGAACATTTCATTGCCGCTCGTGAAGTTGATGAACGAGCCGCGCCATGCGCCGCCTACTTTCACCTCCATCTTTTCAATGTTGCCCACAAAGCCGTTGGGCGGCAGCCAGCGCCCAAACGCGCGCGGCTGGGTGAAGGCGCGCCAGATTTTCTCGGGCGTGGTGGTGAGGATGCGGTGCTGTTGGATGGTGTTTGACATGATGAAAACCTTTCAAGCGATGACGAGTTGCAGGGGATGCGTCGGCAATCGTTTAATGATGGCTTTGGCTTCCAGGTCAAGCTGCACGGCCTTAACCCACCATCCTGATTTGCTGCCGCCGGGGAACAACTCCTGCGACAGATAGGGCAGCACTTGGCTTTGCACTTGCGCCACTGTCAGGCCCGGCGCTTGACGCGGCAATAAGCGCAGCAACGCTTGCTTCATGGCTGCATACATGCGTGCATCTGCTGGCCGCCGTGAGCCGGGGTGGTTGATGTTTTCAAGCTCAACTTTCTGTGTCAGTGTGGTCTTCATGGTGTTTTCCTTAAGTTAGAGTGATTCATGAAAATTTGATTGCTTTGCGTCATGCAGCTGGCGCGGTTGTTGTTGTAGCCATCAGTTCCCAGAGATGCCCGTCTAAATCTTGGTAGCCGTGGACGTACATAAACCCGTGGTCAATGGCGGCTTTGGGCGATGTACCGCCTGCTGCGATGGCTTTGCGCACCAGCGTATCCACCACTGCGCGGCTCTCGCACGCAAGGCAGTTGATGACTTCACTGGCTTGTTTAGCATCGCTCACAGGCTTGGTGATAAAAGTAGCGAAATACTCTTGCGTCAATAGCATCGCAAACAAGTGTTCACCGAGCACAAGACAAGCACCTTGCTCATTGCTCCACTCTTCGTTGAACGTGTAGCCCATACTTTCAAAGAATGTGCGAGATTTGGGCAAGTCTTTGACGGGAAGATTGACGTAGATTTGGGAGTGCATGGTTTCCTCCTGGGTTAAAAAAGACTGGCTCAGCCGTTGACAATGGTTGGAAAACCACTGCGCGGCATGCTTTTGACATCCAAAGACAGATTGTGTTTTTCACTCATGTCTTAGATCCTTTCGCTTGGTGGTATGCAACCAATGCGATGGCATGTCCGTGGCCAAAGCTGTGTTCGCGCTTCAAGTACGCAACCTGCTCCATGTGTTTTTGAGCTTTGATTTTGTCCAGCACTTTCAACCAATGCGCAATAGGTTGACCATATTTGGACTCTATTGAAGGGAAGTAGGACGCAGGCCCTTTCACAACGACAGCGCCTGATGAGTTGGTGGCCATATGAATTTCCTTTCGTACTTGGTTTCGAGTTTCACTTGCTGGGGGTCAGCAAGCCTTCTACATAGTTGCGCAAATGCACGATTAGCTGCGGGGCAATGGCACTGTCGCCCTGCGCTTTGGCCACGATGAACGCGCCTTGCAGCGCAGCTTGCGTGTAGAGCGCAAGGTTCTCGGCATTCCAATCAGCCTCGGGCGCATACAACGCCTTGGCCTGCGCGATCATGGGCGTGAGGGTGCGGGCGTGACTCTCGATGCCCTCGCGGCAGGCGACGCGGATGGCGGGGTGGCTGTCGTACGTCTCTTGCACCATGGTGCCCAGCAGGCATGTGACATCGGCCAAATCGCCTTGCACGATTTGTGAGCGGAAATCGATATAGGCAAGGACGCGCTCGCGCGGATCGGCGATTTGCTGGTAGGGCGCGGATTCAAAAAGCGCGCCTGTGACTGCACTCCAATGCCGCGCGGCGGCAATGGCCAGTTCTTCTTTGCTTTTGAAGTGGTGAAAGAAACTGCCCTTGCCCACGCCACTGGCCACGCAAATATCGTCAACCGTGGTGGCGCTGTAGCCTTTGGCGCGGATCACGTTGAGCGCAGCATCGAGCAGCTTTGTGCGGGTGGGGTGAGCGGTGTCTTGCATGATGTGAATTAATTAAACCTACTAGTTGGTATGTACTGTACCAACTAGTAGGTTTACATGCAAGAGAAGTATTGTTAATATTTGCAACCCACTTGGTTGCGACTAGCTGACAGCAAGGAGGCTCCTCGGTCAAGCCTTCAAAAAATCCACCTTCCCACCCATCCACCGCTCAATATGCTGGGCAGACAAGTCAGCATGATCGCGCAGCATCTTAGGCGCTATTGCTCGGATGCGCTCAAGCAATGCAGCATCACCCGCCAAATCTGCAAAGCGCAAGAGCGCTGCGCCGCTTTGGCGCGCGCCTAAAAATTCACCCGGCCCGCGAATTTCTAAATCGAGCCTTGCGATTTCAAAGCCATCGTTCGTGCCTGCCATGGCCTTGAGGCGCGCCTTGGCCAAATCGCCCAAGCGGCCGCTCTCGCCGGTCGAATAAATCAACACGCAGGCCGAAGCTGCCGCACCGCGCCCTACCCTGCCGCGCAATTGGTGCAATTGCGAGAGGCCAAAGCGCTCGGCATGCTCGATCACCATCAGGCTTGCATTGGGCACATCCACGCCCACTTCAATCACGGTGGTGCTTACGAGCAGCTTCATCTCGCCACTGGTGAAGAGTTGCATCACGGCTTTTTTCTCTGCGGGGGGCATGCGCGAATGCAGCAGGCCGACCAGCTGGCCTTGGAAGGCTTCAGACAGCTCGGCATGCGTTTGCGTGGCGTTCGTCAAATCGAGCATTTCTGATTCTTCGATCAGCGGGCAGACCCAATACACCTGCCGCCCGCGCTTGATTTGATCGGCAATGCGCTCAATCACCTCTGATTTGCGCGAATCGGAGAGCACTTTGGTGATGATGGGCGTGCGGCCGGGCGGCAGCTCGTCGATGGTGGAGACGTTCAAATCCGCGTAATAGCTCATGGCCAAAGTGCGCGGAATGGGCGTGGCGGTCATCATAAGCAAATGCGGCTCGTGGCCAGTTTCATTCATCTTCGCGCGCAAAGCCAAGCGCTGCGCTACGCCGAAGCGATGCTGCTCATCCACAATGGCGAGCGCGAGATTTTTGAAGATCACTTTGTCTTGAATGATGGCATGCGTGCCCACCACCAGAGCGGCTTGGCCGCTCTCGATCAAGGCGAGCGCTTCTCTTCTTTGTTTAGCGGTTTGGCTGCCGGTGAGCCATGCGACTTTTAAGTTCAAGGGCTCAAACAAAGGCTCGAGCAGCACCACGAGTTTGCGGAAATGCTGCTCCGCCAAAATCTCAGTGGGCACCATGAGCGCGCATTGGTGGCCTGCATCCACGCAGATGGCGGCGGCCAGCGCGGCCACAATGGTTTTGCCTGAACCCACATCGCCTTGCAGCAGGCGATGCATCGGGCGGGATTGCGATAAATCTTGTGCGATTTCTTCGCTGACTCTTCGCTGGGCTTGCGTTAATGCAAAGGGCAGCGTGGCGAGCAGCTTTTCATGCAAGCCATTGTTTGCAGCCTTGAGCTCTGGCGCATGCAGCGCATCGCGCTCCATTTTTGAGGTGAGCTGGGAGAGTTGCTGCGCCAGAAGCTCCTCAATTTTGAGGCGCTGCCAAGCGGGATGGGTGCGGTCTTCAAACTGCGCCAGCGTCACATCAGCAGCCGGATAGTGCAAAAATGATAGCGCCTCGCGCAGATTCCATGCCGGGTGATGGCTTATTTTGCTTAAAATTTCGCTAGGAATGGTCTCATCAAGTGCACCGCTGCTCTCCGCACGCGCGAGGCCATTGACCACCGCTTTGCGCAGGTAAGGCTGCGGCAACCCTGCCACGGTGGAATACACAGGCGTGAGGGCACGCGGCAGCGCCCCGCCCGCCGCTTTGCACACCGGATGCACCATTTGCCAACCAAACATCCCGCCGCGCAACTCGCCGCGCGCGCGAATTTTGTTGCCAACTGCGAGCTGTTTTTGCTGGGAGGGATAAAAATTCAAAAATCGCAGCTGACAAGAATCCGTGCCGTCGTTCAACACCGCCACCAGCTGGCGACGCGCACGTATCACCACATCGCAACTCGTGATTTCTCCTTCAATCTGCGCCACATCACCATCAAGCGCGTCTTCTAAACGAGTGATCTTCGTTTCGTCTTCATAGCGAATCGGCAGATGCAGCGCAAAGTCGATCGGGCGATGCAGGCCAAGCTTGTTGAGCGCTTTTTCAGCAGCCGAGAGCACAGGCCGCTTGGGTTGCTCACCTGCAACTGGTGCTTTTGTCTTAGGCATCACCCGCTTTCCTCACAGCAGCGGACTGCTCTCTGGCGAGACCACATGCAGCTTCGGGAAATACGTGGAATAGCGCTTTGCATCGCGCGTGAGCAAGCGCATGCCTGAGAGCAAAGCATGCGCGCCGATGTAAAAATCTGGCATGGGTGAGCGTTGCAGACCCACACCTTTGTTTTTCACTTGGCGATACACCTTGAATGCCTGCCCCGCCAGAAATGCTGCATCCCAAGGCAAATCTTGCCTGCGCAGAGGCAAGCTTTCTAATGCCGTCTCCAAATCACTCGCTCGCGCAAAGCGCGGGCTGATCTCGGCCAAGATCAGCGGGTTAATCACCAAGGGCGCTTGATTGCCCAAAGCTTCCAGCTTTTGTATTGACCACTCAGCCCACTGTGGATCATCTGCCAACACATCAATCAGCACGCAACTGTCCACCAGCGTGGGCGCAACGACGTAACGCGCATCAGGCTCGCGCACCTTAAGAATTGTGGTTGCCATGCTGCGGCTTCAAGCACGCAAAAAGCGCATGAATTCATCGGTGCTCATGCCCTTGAATTCAGCCGCGTTCGCACTCCCACGCACCTTCTCCAATGCAGCCCGCAGCGATGAAACTGTGCGAGCCACGGGCCGAATCACCACCTCGTTACCACCCGATTTAAGTGGCCGCAGCTCAAAAGCCACCTCGGAATTCGCTGGCATACCCGCTTGCTCACGAATATCCTGCGGGATCGTGACCTGGCCTTTG
>JANNED010000013.1:0-2201 GCA_031388245.1 Variovorax sp. | reverse complement strand
ACTGCGGAAAATGACTCAAGATCAATATGCATGATGGCTGTGAATTTTATTCATGCCCGCACGATCAAGGCGTGATTGCATGGCGCTTCGGCAAATTAGAGGTGGCTCTGGCAACATCAATATATATGACATTTTTAATGAACACTTCGCCTGCACCTCTGACCGTTTTATATGACGGCGCTTGCCCATTGTGTCGCCGTGAGATAGCGGTTTATCAAGGCTTGCAGCCTTTGAATCCTGCGCAGACGCTGAACTTTTCAGATGTGAGTTTGGCCAGCTGCCCACTGCCAGCGGGCGGCAATAGAAATGATTATCTGGCGCGCTTTCATGTGCAGCGCGCGGATGGGCAAGTCATCAGCGGAGCAGCGGCATTTGTGGCGTTATGGGCGACGCTACCCGGCTGGCGGTATCTTGCGATGGCAGCGCGGCTACCCGGGGCAACGCCTGCATTGGAGCTGGTTTATCGGGCATTTTTGTTGGTGCGGCCGCAAATGCAGGGCATTGCGAAAGCGTTTGAAGCGCCGCGCGTTTCCAAAGAGCTGGCGGGTGATTTGCGCTCTGATCAAGCCGGCGAGACGGGTGCAGTGTGGATTTATCGCGGCTTGCTCGCCGTCTCGCGCGATGCGGGTGTGCGCGAATTTGCCAAGCGTCACTTGATCACAGAGCAAGGCCATTTGGACAAAGTCAATGCCGTGTTGCCGTGGCCCCAACGCAGCCGCTTGCTGCCCGGCTGGCGTGTGGCGGGTTTTGTGACGGGCGCGCTGCCCGCGCTCTTTGGCACCCGCGCGGTGTATGCAACCATCGCGGCAGTTGAGACCTTTGTTGATCAGCATTACCAGCATCAAATTGATAAATTGCAAGGCCGGCCGGAGTATGTCCAACTGCTGGGGTTGCTTGAACAATGCCAAGAAGATGAATGTGAGCATCGCGATGAGGCGCAGAGCAACAAAGCGCTGCTTGCGCTGCCGCCGGGTTGGTTGCTGCGGACTTGGTGCGCTTTGGTGGGCGGCGGATCAAGCGCTGCGGTCGAGCTGGCAAGACGCATATAACGCTAAATTTATGCCCAAACGAACTGCGCCCAACGCCATCAAAGATATTGAAGATCTCAGCCAATTGGCCACCATCGTGCAAGACAAACGCAATGGCCAGCGCTCAAATGCGAAGAAAGCGCGGCGCAATCGACATTACGAGAAACAGTTGCTTCGCAACGCGATGACGACCGGTGTTTTGCATCCTGATCAGCTTGCGTTGGATGAATAAGCTGCTGCCGTCATTTTGGCTACCCATCACTCTTTAAAATTTTTTGCATCATGCTCACTCACATTAGCGATCTCATCACAGCGGCCAACGTGGGCATCATGCTGTTTTTCTCGGTGGCTGTAGCGCCCACCATTTTTATGGTGTTGCCAGCGGAATGGTCTGCGGCTTATGTACGCAAGTTTTTCCCAAAGTATTTTTTGTTTTTGGGCATCACGAGTGCGATTGCTGCTGGGCTGCATAGCGCGGCTTGGGTGCAGATCAGCCTCGGTATCTGCGCTGCAGTGTTCTTTTTCAGCGTGTTTTGGCTCACGCCGCGCATTAATTTGGCGAAAGATAACAAGCAGCTCAAGCGATTCAATGTGTTGCATTACACAAGTGTGGGGCTGAATTTGGCGCAATTGGCTCTGATGATCTGGATTTTGATCAAAAGCGCTATGGCTGCGTAAGCCTGCTTAGCCGGAGCCCAAGGCGCTGACCTTCAGCTTTCTGAAGGGAAATTGAATACAAGCTGGCTCCGTGCCGACCTAAAATGCGGGTATGCAACGAGAAATCAGCCGCGCCACACCCAAGCAACAACCAGAAGTTGTGCCGCTGCATGCACCGGTTTTAACTTCAGGAGCTTCCCCATGTCTGCACTTTTCTCACCGACCGCCTTGGTCGTACCGTTTGAAAACTTAAGAAACAGCGATGTTGAATCAGTTGGCGGGAAAAACGCCAGCCTAGGCGAGATGATTTCTCAGCTCCCACAGGGCGTGAAAGTGCCCACGGGCTTTGCTACGACGGCGCATGCATTCAGGCAATTTTTGCAGCATGGCGGGTTGGATAAAAAGATCAATGACAAGTTAACTGCGCTTGACACGGAAGACGTGCGGGCGCTGGCCACCATGGGTGCAGAGATTCGCGCTTTGGTCGAGGCGCAGCCTTTTCCAGCAGATTTAGAG
>JANNED010000009.1:0-10125 GCA_031388245.1 Variovorax sp. | reverse complement strand
CTTGCTCAATTCCTCCGTGCGGTATCGAACAGACTTTTGCAGGCAATACCATCAGACTCATTTGCTTTCCTATGGCAGCTTCGCAGATGGGTATTTCAAGCGATGCTGTAGCTTTTGCGATGGTGACAAGAGGGTCTTTTTTATGATTATTGAATACAGATCAACTCCGACCGCCATCTCTGGTTCTATCGTTAACCGATTAACAACGAGGAGTTGCGTATGTTTAAGAAAATTCTAATTGCCACCGATGGCTCATCTCTCGGTGACAAAGCAGTGAACGCAGGGATAGAGCTGGCTAGTGGGCTTAAAGCCAGCATCTTCGTGGCGCGTATCGTGCCTCGCTACCCATTGGCTTACTTTGAGGGTGCAGTGGTGCTGTTGCCCGATGAGGTAGCGCGGATTGAATCGCAGTGGCAAAGTGATGCCGAGAAAACCCTCAATCGAGCCTGCGCTTTGGCTTTGCGCCATGCGGTCAAGGCCACCCCTGTAACCGTTAAATCTGACCTAGTCGCAGAAGCGTTGATTTCTGCTGCCAAAAAGCACAAATGTGATGTGATAGTGATGGCTTCGCATGGCTACAAGGCATTCAAACGCCTTCTGCTGGGCAGTGAGACGCTCAACGTACTTACCCATTCTCACATTCCCGTCCTGGTCTTACGTTGATTTTTTAGAATCTTTATGAACATCCTCTTCGCTGCCGATGGCAGCAAATACACCAAGAAAGCGCTGGCTTTTTACTTGCCAATCGGGGACAGGTTCAAGCTTATGCAATCTCAACGGGCTCTTGGCTGTAAGCTGGGTTGTGAACAATCGATGTATTCATACCTCAAGCCAGCCTCATCAAACAAATCGCAAGAATCAAAGTGTGTCGGTGTCTCAACAGGTGCATTGCACTTCCTTCGATAGATCAGCCCATACGCAGTGTGACCGGACAACGGCCTGTCGTCTTGGCGATACCGCACAGACGATCACGAGATCCGCAGGGCGAGTAGCAGTTGAATCAGCCGTTTGCGCCATTTGGGTAATCAGCGCTTGCGTATAGCGAAGCAGCAAATGCAGCACAGAGCCACCTCGCTCAAATTCCTCCTTCAGCGCACCAGCTTTCATGCGAAAGCCTTGTCCCGCGCTTTGCACCACAGCACGACTGGGCGTAGAGCCGCCGCCCATAAAAAGCGATACGCCGACCAGTCCTTCATTGCCTACTACGGCAATTTCAGCAGAAGCGCCGTTTCCATCACATAAAGCTGCGAAACGATGGATGTAGTGGGGGGAATAAGCTTGGCTGAGCATCTTGCCAGATTCATAAAGTACATGCCCCAGTGGTATTTCCAAAAATTCAAGAGGTGGCTGCCAGCGTTGCCACACTTCGTCATCTAGTGCGGCGAGCAATTGATTTTTTTGGGGTGGACGTGCATCGGGCAATTCACACTTGTAAAGGTCATCGGTGAATTTTCAATATAAATACGGTGGGTAGAGAGCGCTGCATGAGCAGGTAGGAACAGGAAAAGTATAGGCAACCAGCGCTTTTATATATGTGCGCTAACGAACATAGTAGCTCCGAGTGCAGCCTGTCGCTTTTTATTACCTCAACTTCTCTCGAAAAGTGTTCGTTGGCGCACAGACCCCAGCCATACGCCTGATCAAAAATAAGTTTTCAGTTCACTTCTGCCTTTAATTCATGACCTTCAACTGCATTTTGAAAGACTACCCCATGATCAAGCATCCTGATATCACCTCGCGCTTAGATGAGCACCCCGTACTTTTCATCAAAGATTCTTTGCTAAACGATGCACTCGGGCGCAATGAGCTGACCAAGCCACCAAGGCCTATTTCACCGCGGATGGAAGAGCATCCTGTCAGCAAGCTTGCTTACGATGACGGGGAACCTAGTGCATTTTGATGCTGTAGCATCTCCCGCATACTCAGCCGCACTCATGATCTGTGAAAAAATGTCTGAATGCAGCGGTATGCGCATGATGAATCTAGGCGAGCTGGTTGGCTATAGTGCCTTAGTTCCCACTAAGAGCTGCGCTACCCAGCCAAACACCAAAAACAAAGACCATTGGGTATTAAGCGCTCAATGGTTCGATACACGGCGCACTGCATGCAAGTTGCGACATGATTTTGATTTTGATCTTTTCACCGCGGCAATTTTGCTAGGAAATTTCCAGCGCATTGAGGAGCTAGCGCAGACAGCACGCAGTATGCAACTCACAATGCACCGAATGATGCGGTCCGGCGCAGATGCTAGCGCTGAATTTGAGCGAGACGATGGCACGCAGCGCGATTTATTTCTAAAGAACAAACGGTGATATCAACGTGAATAAAACCTCACCTCAATCTGTGACTGCTATAAGACCAGCCCCGTCTAAACCCAAAAACAATCTCAGCTTTCTTTTGCTGGTTGCACTGGTGGTGGGCTCAATTGTTGGCAGCGGCATCTTCGCTCTGCCACAAAACATGACTGTAGGCGCCGGCTCAGGTGCGATTATCATTGGGTGGCTTATTACAGCTTTGGGCATGATGACATTGGCGCGCGTCTATCAAATGCTCGCTGTTCAAAAGCCAGATCTTGACAACGGCGTGTTTGCCTACGCTCGCGCACTTTTGGGCGAATATGCGGGCTTCAATTCCGCTTGGGGCTATTGGATCAGCGCATGGATTGGTAATGTGGGCTATCTGGTTGCCGCATTTGGCGCTTTGGGCTACTTTTTTCCGATGTTTGGCGAAGGCAACACAACAGCGGCCTGCATTGGGGCATCGGTTGTGCTTTGGATGGTTCATGCCTTGGTGCTGCGCGGTATTCAAGGTGCTGCTGTGCTCAATGCCGTGGTGACCGCGGCCAAGCTCATCCCCTTAGTGCTCTTCATCATTGTGGTGGCTATGGCCTTTGAAGTGAAAACGTTTCGCTTGGATTTTTGGGGTGATGCAAAGCTGGGCAGCGTGGTGGATCAAATCAAAAGCACGATGCTGGTGACAGTGTGGGTGTTTATTGGAATCGAAGGCGCGAGCGTGTACTCTTCACGCGCCAAAAACAGAGCCGATGTGGGCAAAGCCACTATCGTGGGTTTTTTGATTTGCTTGGTGTTGCTCAGCGCGGTGTCGATCTTCTCGCTGGGTATTTTCTCGCAAGCCGAGCTGGCAGCACTTAAAAACCCATCCATGGCACCTGTGCTGGAGAAGGTGGTGGGGCACTGGGGGGCACTGTTGATCTACATCGGCTTGATAGTTTCCGTGGGCGGCGGCCTGCTGGCTTGGACGCTTCTGGCAGCCGAAACACTTTTCTCACCTTCCAAAAGCGGAGTGATGCCCAAATGGCTGACACAGAAAAACGCCAACGATGTGCCAGCCCATGCGCTATGGGTAACCAATGGCTTGGTGCAAGTCTTTCTGCTGGTTACGCTGTTTTCTCAGGCTTCTTATCTTGCTTTGATTTCGCTATCAACAGCGATGATTCTTGTGCCCTACTTGTTCAGCGCCGGATATGCGTTGTGGATCGCATGGCATGCAAAGTCCGCCTCGAAAAACTGGGTTCGTCCGGATCTTTTACTGGCAGCAGTTGCCAGCATTTATTGCGCATGGCTGCTTTATGCGGCGGGCTTCAAATATCTGCTGCTCAGTGCCTTGCTCTATGCACCAGGCATGCTGGTGTATATCTATGCCAAACGGCAGCTAGAGCAGCCCGTATTTAACGGTGCTGAGTCTCTAGCAGCCATCGCGCTGTGGGTCTTGGCGGCGCTCGCAGGATTCATGTTGATTTCTGGGCGCATTGCGCTTTGATAGAGCCACTCATGCAGCAAGGTCTTCACTCCGAGGTGGGTACGCTTAAAACGGTGATCGTCTGTCGCCCCGGCTTGGCACAAAAGCGCCTCACACCCGCCAATTGCGATACCCTGCTGTTTGACGATGTGATGTGGGTAGCGCAGGCGCGCAATGACCATGATGTCTTTACCAATCTGATGACAGAGCGCGGTGTTCAGGTGCTTGAATTGCATGAACTTTTAGCAACCGCAATTGCTGATCCAGTTGGATTGGAATGGGTGCTCAGGCGCGTGCTGAGCAATCACTATGTGGACGAATCGTTGGCTGAACAGCTCCACGCTTGGTTCAGAGTATTGCCCATTAACCAAGCGGCTGAGTATTTGATGGGCGGTATTTCGCGTTCGGATTTGCCGTTTGAGCCCACGGGACTGCTCGCCAATAGCATGCGCAATGGAGAGTTTCTACTCCAGCCCTTGCCAAACATCATGTTCTCGCGCGACAGCAGTTGCTGGATCGAAGACCGCATATTTCTTTGCCCGATGTATTGGCCTGCGAGGCAGCAAGAGGCGGTGATCATGGAGGCGGTTTATCGCTTTCATCCACTTTTTTCAGGCGATCTTGCACCCAAGCACCAGTTGGCAGACAGGGATGAATCCATGCATCGCAACCAAATCATTACTCACGCGCATGGTCTCGCAACATTTGAAGGTGGCGATGTCATGCCGCTGGGAAATGGCATTGTGTTGATCGGTATGGGTGAGCGCAGCTCGCCGCAGGGCGTTTGTCAACTTGCACTGGATCTCTTTTCCACGGGCACGGCTACGCGAGTGCTTGCTGCACGCCTGCCTAACTCGCGGGGCGCAATGCATATGGATACCGTGATGACTTTTTGCGATGTGGATTTGGTGACGATCTTTCCCGAGGTAACAGATGGCATTCAGATTTACAGTTTACGCCCCGGTTTGAAGGACAACAGCTTGGATGTGAGAGCCGACAAAGGCACATTCCTTGAGGTCTTGGCGCAAGCTATTGGCATTCCTCATTTGCGCACAGTGGCAACAGGCGGCGATATCTTTGAAGCAGAACGTGAGCAATGGGATGACGGCAACAACTTGCTCGCACTTGCACCGAGTGTGGTGGTTTCCTACAACCGAAATGTGTATACCAATACCTTGCTGCGTAAGGCGGGCGTGGAGGTGATCACGATTCCCGGCAGCGAGCTGGGGCGCGGGCGTGGCGGAAGCCATTGCATGTCTTGCCCGGTTGTACGCAGCCGGTTGTAGCCCCACTTTGTCGACCGAAAACACCCCATGGCCTTTAATTTAAACAACCGCAGCTTTCTGGATTTGCAAGACTTCAGCCCTCAGGAAATCAAGTTTTTGATTGATTTGGCAGCAGAGCTGAAGCAATCCAAATACGCTGGCAATGAGATTGCGCGCCTCAAAGGAAAAAACATTGCCCTGATCTTTGAAAAAGCATCCACTCGCACGCGATGTGCGTTTGAAGTGGCTGTACACGATCAAGGCGGACATGTGACCTACATTGATCCTGTCGGCTCGCAAATGGGGCACAAAGAATCGCTCAAAGATACAGCGCGTGTGTTGGGGCGTATGTACGATGGCATTGAATACCGCGGGTTTCACCAATCCGTGGTGCAAGAACTGGCTCGATATTCACATGTACCCGTATGGAACGGACTGACAGATGAGGCACACCCCACACAAATTTTGGCTGATTTGCTGACCATGCGAGAGTTTGGCGAAAAGCCCTTGCACAACATTTCGGTGTGCTACTGCGGTGATGCACGTTTTAATATGGGTTGCTCATTGCTGGTGGGCTGCACACAGATGGGCATGGACTTGCGAATTGCCTCGCCCACAGCTTTTCAACCACCTGCCGAGTTGCTGGAAAAGATGTATTTGCTTGCCAATAAGACAGGCGCGCGAATCACGCTCGACACGGATCCGGTGAAAGCGGCTTTTGGTGCTGATTTCATCTATACCGATGTTTGGGTGTCGATGGGTGAGGCGCAGGACGTGTGGAAAGAAAGAATCGCCGCCTTGATGCCCTATCAGGTGAATGCGGCCTTGATGTTTGCCAGCGGAAATCCGCGCACACGCTTCATGCATTGTCTTCCTGCTTTTCACAATAAAGACACTGAAGTTGGTCAGCATATCTTTGCTGAATATGGCCTGGATGCTCTGGAAGTTACCGATGAAGTTTTTGAATCCGATGCTTCTATAGTTTTTGATCAAGCAGAGAACAGATTGCACACGATCAAAGCCGTGTTAGTGGCGACTTTGTCATGAAGATTGTGATCGCTTTGGGCGGCAATGCGCTGCTACAGCGCGGGCAGGCATTGAGTGCTGAAAATCAGCTCATCAGTATTCGCGCTGCGGCCATTCAACTGGCCAGCCTTGCGCAAGGGCATGATCTGCTGATCACGCATGGCAACGGCCCACAAATTGGCTTGTTAGCACTTCAAGCGGAGAGCTATAAAGATGTTGCGCCCTACCCGCTGGATATGCTCGGCGCACAAACTCAAGGCTCCATTGGCTATTTGATTGAGCAAGAGCTGGCCAACCGATTACCCGCATCTCGGCAGTTGGCTTGTTTGATCACGCGCACCGTGATCAATGCCGACGACCCAGAGCTTGCATTGCCTTCCAAGCCCATTGGCCCGATGTATGCTGAGCTTGAAGCCAAAAAACTTGCGGGCACAAGGCAGTGGACTGTCGCATCCGATGATCAAGGGTATCGCAGAGTGGTGCCATCACCTACGCCTTTAGCTGTAACGAATTTGGAGGCGATACGTTGCCTGTTTGACCGAGGCTTTATCGTGATTGCGGCGGGAGGCGGGGGGGTGCCAGTGGTCAATGAATCAGGCGGTGAAACGCTGCACGGTGTGCAAGCTGTGATAGATAAAGATGCCACAGCCACCCTGCTTGCCTTAGCACTCCAAGCCGATTGCCTGCTTATTGTGACCGGCGTGGAGGCGGTGTATGAAAATTGGGGCTTGAAAAGCCAGCGTGCCATTGGGCGCATCACTGCCAATCAATTGAAAGCACAGTCGTTTCCGCGCGGCTCGATGGGGCCCAAAGTCAATGCGGCTTGTGAATTTGTTTTGACCTCAGGTAAGCGCGCCGTCATTGGGTCGCTTCATCAAATTGAAGCCATGCTGGCAGGAACAGTCGGCACGCAGATCATCTCGAAAATTTGAGATCCTTGTAATCTTGCGAATTGAAATAAAGCGTACTGAGTGCGCTGGTGTACATACATTTTTTTGGGAAACGCGCACGATCAGACTCCCTTAACATTGAATGAAAGATTGCACGATGAAAACTGATTCACAACTTCAACAAGACGTGATCGCTGAGTTGAAATGGGAGCCATCGGTCAACGCCGAACAAATCGGCGTTGAAGTAAAAAATGGTGTAGTGACTTTGGCCGGACATGTGGGTAGCTACAACGAGAAATGGCATGCAGAAAAAGCAGCGCAGCGCGTTTTTGGTGTGCAGGCATTGGCCATAGAGATGGACGTTAAGCTGCCAGGCTTAAGCGAGCGAAGCGACGCTGATATTGCTCAATCAGTACACAATGTATTGCTCTGGACGGCTGTATTGCCACGCGATAGTGTGAAGGTCATGGTCGAAAAAGGCTGGGTCACCTTGACTGGCGAGGTCAACTGGAACTACCAACGTGTCAGTGCTAAGCAAGCGGTACGCTATTTGCTTGGCGTCAAAGGTGTGAGCGATCAAATCACCCTCAAATCTAGGATCACTGTCGCTTCCGTTAAAGACGATATTGAATCCGCGCTCAAACGCCGTTTTCGCAGCGATGGCAATCACATCACCATTTCGGTCAATGGTGGCGACGTGACTTTATCGGGCACTGTGCACTCTTGGGCTGACCGCAACATGGTGACGCATGCAGCATGGGGTACAGCAGGAGTGCACAAAGTCACCGATAACTTGACGATAACTTATTAAACGCGCCATAGGCGGATAAATCTTTGTGAACTTCATGCACTGCGGGTAGGGTATCGCATACCGATAACCTACCCGCAGTTGCACAAGTACCTAAGCCTAGCAGCGTGATATACCGGCTATTGAGTCCCAGCATGATTAGCATGCAACGCAAGCTCAGCAACCTAGCTTGCAAGAATCCTGCGAATTCCATTGGATGATTCGGACAATCGTTGCGCCAGGCTCGCGCACAGGATCGTCTCCGATAGAAAGCACCCTGCCGTCGTGAGGTGCTTTGTATTCAGCCACAGTATCTCCAAAAGCATTGATTTGCCGCGCCAACAATTGACCTGACTTCACATCTTCAAGCAGAGACACATAAAGCTCCGCGTAGCCGCCCACCTTTGCTCTGAGGGTTGTGAACTGATTACCGAGAAAGGGCTTGGCGCTTGAAGCAGCGGTGCTCGTACGCGTTGTCAACATTTGCAACCCTGCAAGAACACGATAAACGCCTTGATACCCTCGTTCAATCAGATCGGTTTGCCAAATACCTGGGCGCCCTATTTCAAAGGTCACTGCGGGAATCCCTTGCCTCACAAACTCGGTTTCGGCTGAGCCTTTTTCCCCAGCGTCGTACTTGATCACATCCGGTGCCAGCGTCTCTGCTATCCAACGCGAGCCATCGCTACGAGGATCAACATAGACAAACATGGGATACGCTGTGCCTCGGCTTTGGGCATGAAGATCAATCACGTAATCGACATTACCTTTCCAAAGCTGATCCCAAACACGCCCTACAAAGCGGCTGGCCAGATCGCCCTCACCTGCCGTGCCGGGCATCAATCGATTGAGATCGCTGGTGTAACCGCCATCGCGCGAAAGAACGAAGTTTCTGTTGCCATAAAGTAGGCCCGAGGTGTTCAAGCCGGGTATAGCAATGATAGTTCCCTTGAGATTGGCTGGATCCACCGCGAGCGCAATGCGCTGCGCCACGCGAATGCCATTGAGCTCATCCCCATGCGTGCCCGAGTTGAGCAGTATCCTGGGCCCGTCGGAGGCGCCTCGGTTGATGATCACAGGCACGTTCCAAGATTGCCCCGTGTTGGTGTCTGCTGCTTTGAACCAGAATTTATGGATTTGCCCGCGCGCCAGTGTTTGAAGGTCTAGCTTTTCAATGACCGCAATGCCATTGAACGTATCTGCGCATTGCGCTGCTTGCGACCAAGTTAAACATGCAGCTAGAAAAATGGGGGCAGCCAAGCGACTGCGTAATACCGGTTTGAGAAGATTGAGCATGATGTTTCCATGGGTTGTTGCGAACGAGTGGTTCAAGAAGGCGATCTTCGTATCAGGCTTGGGCTAGGTCTGTGCGCTGACGTACATGCGACATCGCATGGCATTGTTTGGCGCTCATCCCCGCGATTCCAATTTCTGCTTGCGACAAGCTGCTCGAAATGAAGCATGAGGTAACGCATTGTGATGTGTTTGCTGACGCACAGACTCAGTAATAGCACACCATCAAGATACCCTCATGCGCCCATTAGGGTTCATATCGCGTTTATCTCACCACTTTACGAAGGAAATCATCATGAGTTCAGATCAAACCAAAAGCAATTCCAATCCCAATCAAGCAGCCGACAAAGCAGCAACAAGCAATAGCAAACTTGTTGGTAACAAAGACCTGCAAGGTAAGGGCTTGCAAAAACCTGTCGTTGAGCAGCCTCACAAAAATACGGGTAGCGACAAAGACAGCAGCAAAGACGTTAAAAAAATCTGATCAGTGATTGCACGTTGAGACGTGAAGCACTCAAGCGATGCAGCATGCCAATGGCTAGTCGCCGGCTACCGTCCGTGTTGCACGTTGTTGTTGCGTCATGAATAGCAAATTTTCATTCATGACTCATGATGAGGTGTGCCCGCATAGCAAATAGCCCAGCCATTTGCAACTACGAACCCGCCCCATTGATCTCGATCAGATTCACCACCTCTTCTGCTCGGCTGTTATTTCGTTTGGCCGCTTGCCAAATTTGGTCGATGCATCAATCCTTTAGTTGATGTTCACGACTTTAATAACAAGAAATAGCCAATGTTTCATCCAAATAAAGTCGTAAACAGCTCCTGAGGTTTGGCGCGGTTTTGCGGCGTGATGATTTAACAACATCAAAGTCTAAAGTCGTGAACACATTTCATTCGTTAGATCTGCCAAGAGCACGTTGCTAGCTTTGATGCCTTCCCAGACGCGAGACCTATCTCCCTCTCACCGCTCCCGCGCCGCCTCTGCCCCCACCTTCATCACCGGGCTGAGCAAGTATTCAATCACCGTGCGCCGGCCTTGGTGGATTTCAGCGGCTACCAGCATGCCCGCTGTCAGGCTGAGTTTCTCGCCATTCGGGTTTTT
>JANNED010000317.1:0-43254 GCA_031388245.1 Variovorax sp. | reverse complement strand
ACGCCATTTGCCCGGCATCGCCAGCGGCGATGTGTGGTGGAGCCAAGGTTATAGCGAGCCGGGCTCAGGCTCCGATTTAGCCTCGCTCAAATGCAAGGCCGAGCGCCAAGGTGACCACTACATTGTCAATGGCCAAAAGACGTGGACGACCTTGGGCCAATACGGCGATTGGATTTTTTGCCTCGTGCGCACCAGCTCAGAGGGCAAGCCGCAAACTGGCATTTCCTTCCTACTGATCGACATGAAATCGCCGGGGCTTTCCGTGCGCCCGATCAAGCTGCTCGATGGTGAATGCGAAGTCAATGAAGTCTGGTTTGACTCTGTATTAGTACCCGCCGAGAACTTGGTCGGCCAAGAAAACCAAGGCTGGACTTACGCCAAATACCTGCTGGCTCACGAGCGCACCAATATTGCCGATGTGAACCGCGCCAAACGCGAGCTAGAGCGCTTAAAACGCATTGCCAAGCAAGAAGGCGTGTATGACGATATCCGCTTCCGCGATGAAATTGCCAAGCTAGAAGTGGACGTGGTGGCACTCGAGATGATGGTGTTGCGCGTGCTTTCCGCAGAAAAATCGGGCAAGCAATCTCTCGATATTGCAGGTCTCCTCAAAATTCGCGGTAGCGAAATTCAGCAACGCTACGCCGAGCTCATGATGCTGGCCGCAGGGCCGTATGCCTTGCCTTTGATCGATGATGCGATGGAAGCTGGCTGGCAAGGCGACTACCCCGGCAGCGCGGTGCACTGCGCGCCACTGGCAGGCACCTACTTCAACATGCGCAAAACCACGATTTATGGCGGCTCCAATGAAGTGCAGCGCAACATCGTGTCACAGGTTGTATTGGGTTGAGTCTTTAATACCAACATCCGGTACGCGAAAGACGCGAAAATTACGCGAAATGAACACCAAAAATACGAATTCAGTTTTGAGTTTTATTTTCTTTTTTGCGTCTTTCGCGTAACGGAAATCCCTTTCAATACGCCCAATTATTTCTATTACCGAAGAGCACATCATGGATTTTGAATTTACTGAAGACCACGAATCGTTGCGCGATGCGGTGCGCAAGTACATTGACAAAAGCTACACCTTTGAGCATCGCAAAGCCATCGTCGCCCAAGGCGGCTTTGATCGTGCGGCTTACACCGCGCTGGCCGAGCTGGGCCTGACTGGCCTGTGCATCAGCGAGGCACGCGGCGGGATGGGCATGGGGCCGGTGGAGAGCATGGTGGTGATGGAGGAGATGGGGCGCGGCATTGCGCTGGAGCCGTTGGCGCAGACCCTTGTTGCAGGTGTGCTGCTCGAAGCCTTTGCGCCAGATGCGATCAAGGCGGCTTGGTTGCCTCAGATTGCCAGCGGCGAGAAAATCGTGGCACTGGCGACGCAGGAGCGCACGGCACGGTATTCCCTACAAAAAATTGAAGGGAAAGTGGCACCAGCCGGCAAAGAATATGCACTGATTGCTATCAAAAACATAGTGATCGCCGGCGATCATGCCGATGCCTACATGGTCTCTGCCCTGCTCGATGGCGCGCCTGCGCTGTTCATGGTCGAGCGCACTGCGGCCGGAGTCAGTGCACAAGGCCACGGCTGCCAAGATGGCTCACGCGCAGCCACGGTGAGCTTCGTGAATGCGCCTGCTCAACTCATCACACGAGATGGCGCAGCAGCTTTGCAACTCGCGCAAGACTGCGGTATTGCTTGCACCTGCGCCTATGCCGTGGGCGTGATGGACAAAACCATTGCGGTCACAGCCGATTACATGAACACCCGCAAGCAGTTCAACGCCACGCTGTCCAGCTTCCAAGCGCTGCGCCACCGCATCGCCGATGTGAAGATGCAGCTCGAACTCGCGCGCTCCATGAGCTACTTTGTCAACATGAAGCTGGGCAGCCCCGCGCCAGAGCGCAGTCGCGCAGCATCGCAGGCAAAAGTGCAATTGGGCCAGAGCATGCGCTTCGTGGGCCAGCAAGCCGTGCAATTGCATGGCGGCATCGGCGTGACCGATGAATACATCGTGAGCCACTATTTCAAAACGCTCACGCAACTAGAAATGAGCTTTGGCGATACCTTGCACCATGTGGGCGAAGTGTCCAGTCGCATGCAAGAGACTGCTGGCGTATTTGCATAAACCTGAGAGATTCAAGCCATGAAACTGCTACGCCGCTTCATCATCCAAGGAGCGGCCACCACCGCGTGTTTCATGCTTGCTTTGGTTCTATCTGCCTGCGCCCAAATGAGTGGTTCGAAAGCTGACATGCCGCCGATTGTGATGGTGCATGGCAATGGCGATACCGCCGCGCTTTGGCTCACCACCATCTGGCGCTTTGAGTCGAACGGCTGGCCGCGGACAAGCTTGCATGCGATTGAAGTGCCCTATCCCTTATCGCGCGATGACGACAGCAAGCCGCAAGCAGGCCGCACTTCCACCCAGGAGCACATGGCTTACTTGAGTGCAGAGGTCGACAAAGTGCTTGCCGCCACAGGTGCCAAGCAAGTGGTGCTCATGGCCAATTCACGCGGCGGCTATGCGGTGCGCAACTACATTCAAAACGGCGGTGGCGCGGCCAAAGTGAGCCACGCGATTTTGGGCGGCACACCCAATCACGGTGTCTGGGCGATCCCCGGCTTTCGTGAGGGCAATGAATTCTCGGGCACGGGGCCATTTTTAAAGGCGCTCAATGCACCCAAAAACGCCGCAGGCGATGAAGTCACCGGGCCCGTGAAGTGGATGACAATCCGCTCTGACAGCAACGATAAATTCGCCCAACCCGATGGCCTGTGGATCGGCATGCGCGGCACGCCAACATTCGTCACCTCTGCCGGCCCTGAGCTCAAGGGCGCCACCAATGCGGTCATCCCAAAAATCGATCACCGCGAAACCTCTTACAGCCCTGCGGCATTTGATGCCGCTTACAGATTCATCACCGGCAAAGCACCCATCACTACGAGTTTTACGCCTGAGAACAGCATCACGCTCCATGGAAAAGTCACAGGTTTAGGCCTCGACAGCAACAACCCAAGCAGCGGCAATTTTGTGAACAACCTGCCCGTGAGCTCTGCAACCGTTGAGATTTTTGAAACCACCGCGACGGGCGAGCGAGCCGGCGCGGTAGCGCATCGCAAAACGACGGGGGTCGACGGCCAATGGGGCCCATTCGCCGCTAAAGCCAACACAAGCTATGAATTCGTCATCTCAGCCCCTGGCTACGCGACGCTGCACATCTACCGCAGTGCCTTCCCGCGCAGCAGCGACGTGCTCCACCTGCGCGCCGAGCGCATGCTTGACGCAGACAAAGACGCCGGCAGCATTGTGAATTTCACCCGCCCTCGCGGCTATTTCGATGCCGATCGAGATGCGTTAAGCTTGGATGGCATCTCGCCCCCGCCGGGTATCACACAAGGAACAGGCGCAGGTTTGGCGGCCTCCAAAATCAAGGCAAGTAGCTTCCAAGTGCGCAGTGTTCAAGCTCAATTCAATGGGCAAAAACTCATCGGCCGCACATGGCCTGCTGCTCAAGGACGCATCAGCTTGCTGGAGTTGCACGACTAAACCAGCAGCTGAGTTGTCAGGCAAGTTCTAGATCCAAAGTTTTTTGAGCCGCTTCAAAGGCGTATGGCATCACCTTACTCGGATGTCTGCGATAGTACTCATTGAGCGTTTTGACCAAGGAAGTGCCGAGCGCTTGTGCCAAATTGACCGGCACAGCATTACCTATCTGTTTGTATTGAGAGGATGTGGAACCTGCAAACTGCCAAGCGTCTGGGAAGGTTTGAATGCGAGCGTATTCTCGAACTTCTAAAGGGCGCGTTTCCTCTGGATGGCAGCGTTCAGTTTGCTTTTGCGCTGGATTGCAAGTCAATGTCAAACTAGGCTCATCCCAAGAGAGCCGGCGAGCCATGCCTGTTTTGCCACCACCAAGATAAAAACTTTTCATCATGTACTCTTTTTGCACTGGCAGAGGCAGATCACGCCAATACCCCCCAGGCGGTACCATTTCCATGATCTGTCGTTTACGCAATGGGTAGCTTTGCCCTTTTGATTTGGCCACATCGCGATCAAAGAGCCGCCCCTTTTTAAGGGCATCACGCATGTTGAAAATTTCTTTCTCAGGCTGCGGAAAGTCAAAGCTGAGACCAGAATCGCGGCGAAGGCCGACAATTAAAAGGCGCTCCCGTTTTTGTGGAACGCGATGGAAAATAGCTTTCAACACACGAGGTTGCACCACGTCATAGCCAAGCTCATCAAGAATCGAAATCATGCCTTGCAGAGTGCGGCCATTGTCGTGCGTCAATAATCCGCGTACATTTTCACCTACACATATAAGAGGCTGAATCTCTTTTACTGCGCGAGCGAACTCAAAAAACAATGTGCCTCGCGCATCTTCAAAGCCTAGTTTTCGCCCTGCATAACTAAACGCTTGACAAGGAAATCCCCCCGTCACGACATCAATTCTCCCTTGAAATTCTGAAAAATCTTGTTTTGCCACATCGCCTTCACGAACATCCCAATGTGGACGGTTCTGTCGCAAAGTATTACAAGCATCTTTGTTCAACTCGTTGAGCATTGCGCAGCGCAGTCCAGCCTGCTCAAGGCCGATAGCAAGACCACCTGCGCCAGCGAACAGCTCGACCACATGAAAATCATGCTCCGCTTGTTCAGTTGGAGCTTGTACCAAGTCAGGATTAATCACGCAGCCTAATGCTTCAAACTGCATCAGACTCTCAGCGGGATAGACGCGATAGTTATTGGCGGGATGGCGTACTGATTTCAGTTTGCCGGTGGCATCCCATCGCCTCAAAGTCTCTTTAGACATCGAGAGCATATCGGCCACTTGGGAAATCGTAAAAAAAGCTTGTTGCATGATAAAAACCACAGTGCTCAAGATTGGTCATGGTTATTTTAACCAAGGTCTTTTAAAGATCAAGTCATACTTGTGCTTTTGATCAAATTAAGCACGCATGACACCCACAGAGCAAACTCGCCTATTGGAGCAGGCTAGGACATGGTTTTCCACAGTCATCATGGAGAACCATCGAGCAAACACTGAAAAACTTGCCGATCTGAATGAGTTTCAAATCAACCCTTTTCTGCACAACTATCTTGCCGCATTTTTGACAGGCGAAGTGACGCCTGTATCGCTGGCACGCGTGCTTATTCTGCCTCGCGTGCTCGGGACATCCATCAACACAAGTTTTGGCACAGCGATTCAAAAATTCACAACCGAAGTTTTACGAGATGTTTTCGGCAGCACGACCGATGGTATTGATATTGAGTTTGTTGATGCCTTAACTAGGCAGAAAACATTTGCACAAGTCAAACTTGGACCCAACACAATTAACAAAGACGATGTTGAAAGTATTCACGGGCACTTTAAAAAAGCTGGAAGACTCGCAAAAACCAACAACGCGAAAATCGGAGAGGTTTGCCTTGCAGTGGGCGTTTTATATGGCCAAGAGTCAGACCTTAGCGGGCATTACAGAGCTTTAAAAGACAAGCATCGATACGCTGTTTACGCAGGAGCTGATTTTTGGCATCGACTGACTGGCGCTGCAGATTTTTACGAGAAGTTGATCGCTGTGTTTGCTGATGTGGCTATTCAAGCAGACGGAAAAGCGTTGCTTAAAAGTGTTGAGCAACAGTTGGCTAGCCAGCTAAGCTAAATCTCACAAATTTCTAAGCGTAAAGCCGCGAAGTCTTCGGCAAATGCGCCATCAGAAACTCCATCTGATCGGCCAGGATGCGGCGGTTGCGTAAAATAAAATCTTCCCACAGGCTAGGCACATAGGGTGTGTAGAGCAAAGGCATGTTGGCTTGCTCGGGCGTGCGGGCAGCTTTGCGGTGGTTGCAGTTTTTGCAAGCTGTCACCACATTCATCCAGCCATCGACACCGCCTTGCGCGTAGGGAATGATGTGTTCGCGGGTGAGTTGATCTTCTTTGTGGCCGCTGCAATCCATGCCGCAGTAAGCGCAAATGTTGCGATCTCGCACGAAGAGTTTGCTGTTTGTGAGGCCGGGGCGCAGATCGAAAGGGTTGATGCTGGGCACGCCTTTGGTGCCGACAATGGAGCTGATGTGAATGATGCTTTGCTCGCCGGTGACGGCATTGTGGCCACCGCGAAATGTAGCCACGCGCTCGCCCACTTCCCAGCGCACCTCATCCGAGGCGTAATGGATCACCGCTTGCTCCAAGCTGATCCAGCTTTGTGGCAGCCCCTGAGCCGATAACTTCAAGACCTTCAAAACGAACCTCCAGTAGTTAGAAACTTGACCAGAAAATGCTTGTCGCCGTCTTGCATCACAATATACAGCATATTCACGCCGTTTTAATGACCAAATACCCCCACTGGCCGGCATGGAATCAGCGTGAAGTGCTATCAAATTCATAGAACGTAAATCAGGATTTAATCGCTGTCCCATGAACGTATTTCGCGGCCTCGCTCCTAGCCAATTGGCGCATTCGTGCGCGGTCACGATTGGCAACTTTGATGGCGTGCATCGCGGCCATCAGGCCATGATCGCCCTACTGCGCTCGGAAGCGGCGCATCGAAGCATCCCAAGCTGCGTGCTCAGCTTTGAGCCGCATCCAAGAGATTATTTTGCTGCGCTGGCCGGCAAGCCTGAGAGCGCACCCGCTCGCATTGCCACTTTGCGCGACAAGCTCACCGAGCTTGAGCGCTGTGGCGTGGATCAAGCCGTGATCTTGCCTTTCAACGCCAGTTTTGCCAGCCTCTCGCCTCAAGCTTTTATCGATGCGGTGCTCGTCCAAGGGCTCAGAGCGAAATATGTGCTGGTGGGCGATGATTTTCGTTTTGGCGCCAAGCGAGCGGGCGATTACGCTACCCTGGATGCACAAGGCCAGCGCCTGGGTTTTGATGTGGCGCGGATGCAAAGTTATGAAGTGCATGGATTGAGGGTTTCAAGCTCTGCGGTGCGCGAGGCGCTAGCGCAAGGGCGCATGTCCGATGTGGCCAAGCTGCTCGGGCGGCCTTACAGCATCAGTGGCCATGTGGTGCATGGCAGAAAGCTCGGGCGTGAGCTGGGCAGAGATGCGCATTTGCCAGAAGGCTTTCGCACGCTGAATTTGCGCTTTTCCTCGCGCCGCCATGCGTGGAAAAGCGCGGCCAGCGGGATTTTCTGCGTGCGCGTGCATGGGCTGCATGGCGCACCACTCGATGGCGTGGCCAATTTGGGCATACGCCCTTCGCTGGATGCGGGGGATGTGAACGGTGGCCGCGTCTTGCTCGAAACCCACATTCTGGATTGGCCTGCGCAGCTGGGGCTCGAACAGGGCTACGGTAAAATCATCCATGTGGAACTCCTGCATAAACTACATGACGAGCTGAAATACGACGGCATGGCCGCGCTCATAGAAGGCATCGCTCGCGATGTGGTGGCTGCCCGCGCTTACTTTGCATCGAACACTGCTCGAATTTGAAGGGGCAGCCGCCCCGCTCAGCTTTGCTTGGATACAAAAATTCCAAACATTCGGAACGCGAAAAGCGCGAAAGTGACGCGAAAGACGCGAAAAATACCCTTTTGATTTTTGCGTTACTGAAATAACGCCAAGCCTTCATCATGACCGACGCTACCACCACCGATTACCGCAAAACCCTCAATCTCCCCGACACGTCCTTTCCGATGCGTGGCGATTTGCCCAAGCGTGAGCCGGCTTGGGCCAAGGAGTGGGATGAGCAAGGCATTTACAAAAAGCTGCGTGCTTCGCGCGTAGGCAAACCCAAATTCATCTTGCACGATGGCCCGCCGTATGCCAATGGCAACATCCACATCGGCCACGCGGTGAACAAAATCTTGAAAGACATGATCGTCAAAGCCCGCCAGCTCGATGGCTTTGATGCGCAATACATTCCCGGCTGGGATTGCCATGGCTTGCCGATTGAAAACGCGATTGAAAAACTGCATGGCAAGAAGCTAGCCCCGGCCGCCGCCTCGGGCGATGTGGCTGCTGGCGCATCACCCGAGCGCGCAGATGTGCAGGCCATGTGCCGCGCTTTTGCTGCTGAGCAAATCACCGGGCAAATGAAAGATTTCAAACGCTTGGGTGTGCTCGGTGAGTGGGATCGACCCTACCGTACCATGGATTTCCAAACCGAGGCCAATGAAATCCGCGCGTTCAAACGTGTGATGGAGCGCGGCTTTGTGTACCGTGGCCTCAAGCCCGTCTACTGGTGCTTTGACTGCGGCTCTTCACTGGCTGAATTTGAAATCGAATATGCGGATAAAAAGTCTTCCACGCTCGATGTGGGCTTTTTGTGCGCCGAGCCAGAAAAGCTACTTTCAGCGTTCGGTAACCCATCCGTTCGCCCTGAGCTTGTCGAAGGGCAAGCTCAGGCTTCGACAAGTTCAGCCCGAACGGATATTTTCGCTGTGATCTGGACGACCACCGCATGGACGATTCCTGCCAACCAAGCGATGAACTTGAATCCTGAGTTGACCTACGCCTTGGTGGATACCGAGCGCGGCCTCATCATGCTGGCTGAATCCTTGGTGGAAAAATGCTTGGAGCGCTACAAGCTCACTGGCAAGATCGTGGCCACCACAGTGGGTAAAAAGCTGGACAAAATCAAGTTCAAGCATCCGTTTGCTCATGTGCATGCAGGCTACGACCGCTTCTCGCCCATCTTCGTGGCCGACTACGCCACCGCAGACGACGGCACGGGTATCGTCCACTCATCGCCCGCCTATGGCGTGGAAGACTTTAATTCTTGCGTGGCCAATGGCATCACGATCAAAGATATTTTGAACCCAGTGCAAGGCAATGGCCGCTACGAAGCTGAGCTGCCATTGTTTGGCGGGCTCAACATCTGGAAAGCCTGCCCCGAAATCATCAACACGCTGCGAGATAACAACCGCTTGTTTGCAACCTATGACATCACGCACAGCTACCCGCATTGCTGGCGGCACAAAACGCCGGTGATCTACCGCGCAGCTTCGCAATGGTTCGTGCGCATGGATGCAGGCGAAGGCGTGTTCACCACCGACAAAGCACCCAAAAGCTTGCGCGAAATTTCCTTAGATGCAATTGAGCAAACCAGTTTCTACCCCGAAAACGGCAAAACTCGCCTGCGCGACATGATTGCGGGCCGGCCTGACTGGTGCATCTCGCGCCAACGCTCATGGGGCGTGCCGCTGCCACTGTTCACGCATGTGGATTCGGGCGAATTGCATCCGAAAACGCTTGAGCTGGTTGATCTGGCAGCAAGCATCGTGGAGAAGGGCGGCATCGAGGCTTGGAGCCGCCTGAGCACGGCAGACATTTTTGCGCAAGTGGGCGCGGAGCATGCCGATCAATACACCAAGAGCACCGATATTTTGGAAGTGTGGTTTGACTCCGGCACCACGCACACCACGGTGCTCAAGGGCTCGCATCGTGCGGCAGATGGCTCTGCGCCGAATGCGCATCAAGCAGGGCCTGAAGCTGATCTGTATTTAGAAGGTCACGATCAGCATCGCGGCTGGTTTCACTCTTCGCTGCTCACCGCTGCTGCCATGTATGGCCGCGCGCCCTATCGCGGCTTGCTCACGCATGGCTTCACGGTGGATGGCCAAGGCCGCAAGATGAGCAAAAGCATGGGCAATGTGATTGCGCCGCAAGAAGTGAGTGACAAACTCGGCGCAGAAATCATTCGCCTGTGGTGCGCTGCCACCGATTATTCAGGCGATTTGGCGATTGACGACAAAATCCTCGCCCGCGTGGTGGACACCTATCGCCGCATCCGCAACACGCTGAAATTCTTGCTGGCCAATGTGAGCGATTTTGATGCGGTCAAAGATGCTGTGCCACTGGCTGACATGCTGGAAGTAGATCGCTACGCCTTGAGTCGCGCCGCGCATTTGCAGGATGAGATTTTGGCGCATTACAAGGTCTATGAATTTCACCCCGTCGTGGCCAAGCTGCAACTCTATTGCAGCGAAGATTTGGGCGGCTTCTACCTCGATGTGCTGAAAGATCGGCTCTACACCACCGCCGCCAAATCACATGCTCGCCGCAGTGCGCAAACTGCGCTGTGGCACATCACGCAAGCCATGCTGCGCTGGATGGCGCCCTTCCTCAGCTTCACCGCAGAAGAAGCTTGGAAGTTGTTTGGCAACAGCGAAACCGGCACGATCTTCACAGAAACCTATTGGCAGTTTGAAGCGGCTGACGAGGCATTGATCTCCAAATGGACACGTGTTAGGGATATACGCGACGAAGTCAACAAACAAATCGAATTGCGACGGGCAAAAGGTGAAGTTGGTTCATCACTACAAGCAACCGTGGCTATATATGCACCCCAACAGCTAAATCGCGCTGTCCAGTTGGTTGTCAACCCTAGGCTTGACGGTACTGTCATTTGGAATGGCAACGATTTCGAAACGCTTAAATCACTTGGGAGCGATCTAAAGTATGCCTTTATCACTTCCAGTGTTGAATTGCATTCATGTACTGACAACGAAAGTCGTATTGAGATAGCTGTTGCATCTGGTCAAAAATGCGAACGCTGCTGGCATTATGTTGAGGATGTAGGCAGCGATGCCTCGCATCCCACGATCTGCAGTCGCTGTGTGAGCAATTTATTCGGTGAAGGTGAGACACGTACCCATGCCTAAATCCAAAACAACCTTCCAAGGCATGCTGCCTTGGCTGATCCTAGCCATCATCATCATCTTGGCCGATCAGTTCACCAAAACCTTGATCGTGGGCTATTACAAGCTTGGAGACAGCACGCCTGTGACGAGCTTTTTCAACATCGTGCGTGCGCACAACACTGGCGCTGCTTTCTCGTTCCTCGCTGGCGCGGGGGGCTGGCAGCGCTGGTTTTTCACCGGCATCGGTGCCGTAGCCACGGTCTTCATTCTCTGGATGCTGCGCAGCCACCATGCACAAAAGCTCTTCGCCTTTGCGCTGGCCTGCATCTTAGGCGGCGCGATTGGTAATGTGGTGGATCGACTGATTCACGGCTACGTGGTCGATTTTCTCGATTTCTATTACGGCACGTGGCATTTTCCCGCGTTCAACATTGCCGACAGCGCCATCTCGGTTGGCGCAGCCTGCTTGATTTTGGATGAAATCTTGCGCGTTCGGCGTGGCCGCTGAATGCAAAGTGGCTGCTATCAGCTCGCTGCTTTGGCCGCTGCCGCTTTCATCGTTGCCTCTTTGCGATCTGCCGTCACTTTTTGCGCCGCAGGCCGCTCGCCGATCATTTTGATATAGGGCTTGTAATCGCAGCCCAGCGCGATCAGCATGTCTTCGCCAAACACAGCTTTGGTGGCCATGCCCACCAGCGGCAAATTCACCCAAGCTGCGCAATCGGCCATCGTGAATGGCTCACCGCCCGCCACCATGGGCGAGAATTTGGCGAGCTTCATGAACGCGGGAATGTTTTTTTCAAGTTGCTTCTTCACACGCGCTGCCGAGCTTTCGCTCACCGTGCCGCCAAAAAAAGCTTGGCCATACAGATCACGCGCCACCAGCTCCAGATGCAAATCAATGAAAGTACACAGCTCGCGCACCTTGGCAGCTGCAAACGGATCAGCGGGCAAAAGCGCAGGCTGGGGATACGCTGCTTCGATGTATTCCAGAATCGCTTGGCTTTCGCACAAGCCGCCTTGTGGCGTGCGGATGAAAGGGATTTTTGCAAGCGGAGAGGCAGCCAGCACCGCAGGATCTTCGCTCTTGGTCATCACTGTTTCTTCATCAAAAGCCACGCCTTTTTCAAGCAACGCGAGCTTGACTTTGTTGTAGTAATTGGAGACGGGGAAACCGCAAAGCGTGATGGGCATATTAGGCTCCTGAGAAGAATGCTTGTCAGTTTAAAGGCAATGGTGTCTTTGAAAAGCGTGGCGTGTGAGGCTGGGGACACGTATGCTTTAACTGCTCAACGCTTCCAACAGCTCGGTTTCAATGTCAATTTGCTTCTTGTTGTGTTGCAGCTCCGCACCATCGATCAAAAAATTGTCTTCGACGCGCTCGCCCAATGTCATGACTTTGGCCAATTGCAAATTGATGCGGTGTTTGGCAAGGATTCGAGCGATTTGATAGAGCAGGCCGCTGCGATCAGAGCAGCTCACGGTCAAAAGCCAGCGCTGGGCTTTTTCATCGGGCGCCAGGCTCACGCGTGGCGCGATTGGGAAGCTTTTCACGCGGCGAGAGACGCGGCTCTTGGCCGGGGGCGGCAGCTCGCCCAGAGCGGCCAATGTGCGCGGCAGCTCGGCTTCGATCATTTGCATCAGCTCGCGATGGTGCTCCTCCAGCGCATTGCTGACGACTTGAAAGGTATCGAGTGCGTAGCCATTGTTGGCGGTATGAATACGAGCATCCAGAATGGAGAAGCCATGGCTGTCAAAAAAGCCACAGATTCGGGCAAACAAATCACTCTGATCAGGCGTGTAAACCAACACTTGGATGCCCTCGCCTATCGGCGAAAGGCGCGAGCGCACCACAGCTGAATTTTGAGTGTCATTTGAGCTCAACGCCGGCATGGAATCTTCTTTGTTTGCTATATATTTAATAGCATTTGTTGGCTCGACGTGGCGCGAGATTTGACGCGAGAGGTGACGCGCATGCCATGCAATATCGTTGGCATCATGGCGCATGAAATAACTCACATCCAGCGTGTTCCACAGCGCCTTCTCCGCTTCATGCGGCAGCGCATAAAGGGCGAGTTTTTGCAAAGCCTCGGTTTTACGCGCCTGCACCTGGGCGCTGGCATCTGGCGCCCGCCCGCCCAAGCTGCGCAAGCTGAGCTTGTACAAATCCTCCAGCAGCTTGCCTTTCCAAGCGTTCCATACTTTAGGGGATGTGCCCCGAATATCGGCCACGGTGAGCAAATACATGGCTGTGAGATAGCGCTCATTGCCCACGCGCTTGGCAAAAGCGTTGATCACATCGGGATCACTCAAATCTTGCTTTTGCGCCACCGAGCTCATCACCAGATGGTTTTGCACCAAGAAGGCCATCAGCTGGGTATCGGTTTTTGCGATGCCATGTTGGCGACAAAACATGCGCACTTCTTGCGCACCCAAATCGGAATGATCGCCACCCCGGCCTTTGGCAATGTCGTGAAACAACGCAGCGGCATACAAAATCCAAGGCTTGTCCCAGCCTGCAGCGAGTTGGCTGCAAAATGGGTATTCATGCGCATGCTCAGCCATGAAAAAGCGCCGCATGTTGCGCAGCACCATGAGGATGTGTTGATCTACGGTGTAAACATGAAACAAATCATGCTGCATTTGCCCGACGATGCGCCGAAACACCCACAGATAGCGCCCCAGCACCGAGGTTTGGTTCATCAGGCGCATGGCATGCGTGATGCCTTGAGGCGATTGCAAAATTTGCACAAACTGAGTGCGGTTTGCTGGATCTTTGCGAAACGCCGCATTCATGATGCCGCGAGCGTTGTACAGGGCGCGCAGGGTGCGTGCCGACAAGCCTTTCGCGCCTACCGTGGTTTGGTAAACATGAAATGTCTCCAAAATCGCATGCGGCTGCTTGAGATACACATCATCTTCGCGCACTTCAATCATGCCGGCTTTTTCGCCAAAGCGCGCGTTGATCACGCGCATGCCCTGCGTTTGCGGGAAAAGGCGCTCAGCAATATTGAGCAGCAAAATCTGACTCAGCTGTGTCACGGCTTTAGCAGCCCAATAGTAGCGCTTCATCAGTGTCTCGCTGGCTCGGCGTTGCGCCTGATGCTCGCCCGATGCAGCATAACCAAAGCTTTGCGCCACAGCGTGCTGCAAATCAAAAACCAGCCGATCCTCTCTGCGACCCGCCGCAATATGCAGCCGCGCCCTCACCAGCGAAAGCAAGGCTTCATTGCGCTTGATCTCACGCACCTCGCGCTGCGTGGCCAAGCCTTTGCGCCCCAGCTCATCCCAGCTTTTGCCCAAACCGGCTGCCTTGGAAAGCCACAAAATCAGTTGCAAATCACGCAGCCCACCCGGTGATTCTTTGCAGTTGGGCTCGAGCGAATAGGGCGTGTCTTCATACTTGGTGTGGCGCTGCTTGGCCTCTAGGGTCTTGGCCGTAAAGAAGGCTTGCGGGCTGAGCGCAGCGCGATAGGCCGTTGCAAACTGTTTGTGCAACTTTGGCGCACCCGACACCAGGCGCGATTCAAGCAAACTGGTTTGTATCGTCACATCGCGCTGTGCCTCATCCAAGCACTCCGTCAACGTGCGCACGCTCGAACCGATCTCCATGCCCGCATCCCAGCAGCTCGTGAGAAACAGGCTCGCGCTGTTTTTAAATGCTTCGTCTGCCTCGGCGTGCATGCCATCGGGCAGCAAAATCAACACATCTATATCGGAATGCGGAAACAACTCACCGCGCCCATAGCCACCCACTGCCAGCAAGCTCACTTGGCTAGAGAATGCGGCAGCGCCCCAGAGCGTGCGCAACACGTCATCGGCCACATGGCTCATGTCGCGCAACTGGTGCTTCACACTGCGTGTGGAGGCACCGGTGGCGGCAATGGCATCTAAAACCTGCTGCTTTTTAGTGCGAAAAGAGCTGATGCCCGGCATATTCATTGCACACTATGCTCACAAATCAGGAGCAACGAGAATCAAGCCACCGCCCAAATTGGCGCAGGCGGCGAGCCAGCAGAGACTGTCATCAGCTCATAGCCCGTCTCCGTCACGAGCACGGTGTGCTCCCATTGCGCTGAGAGCGAATGGTCTTTGGTCACAATCGTCCAGCCATCGCCAAGCTCACGAATGTCTTTGCGACCCATGTTGATCATCGGCTCAACGGTGAAGCACATGCCCGCCTTGATTTCATCGCCTGTGCCGGCTTTGCCGTAGTGCAAGATTTGCGGCTCTTCATGAAACTTCTGGCCAATGCCGTGGCCGCAAAATTCGCGCACCACGCTGTAACCTTGCGCTTCAGCAAAGCGCTGAATTGCTGCGCCAATGTCACCCAATTTGTTACCAGGCTTGACTTGCGCGATGCCCTTCCACATACATTCATAGGTCACGGCGCACAGCCGTTTGGCAAAGGGCGAGACATCCCCGACCAGAAACATGCGGCTGGTATCGCCATGCCAGCCATCTTTGATCACCGTCACATCGATGTTGATAATGTCGCCCTTCTTCAAAGCCTTTTCGCTGGGCATACCGTGGCACACAACATGATTGACCGAGGTGCAAATCGCACCCGGAAACGGCGGATAGCCTGGCGGTGCGTAACCCACAGTGGCAGAAGTACAGCCCTGCACATTGACGATGAAATCAAGTGCGAGTTTGTCGAGCGCCAAGGTGGTCACGCCCGGCTTCACATGCGGTGTGAGGTAATCCAGCACCTCGGAGGCGAGGCGGCCTGCCAAACGCATGCCATCTGCGCCGGCTTGATCTTTGTAAGTCATGCTCATGTTTTGTTCCACCCTCAATTATCCCCGCTTTGCCTCAAACCCCATGTGAGTGACCGAATATGTCTGAAATCACAGTGAGAATGATCAAAAAAAGTCAAAAAGACTCAAAATGACTGTCAGATTTACCGGGGCTGGCAGCACCAGATCACCCCAATTCGCTGAAATGTAAGCCTCTTTGTCACATTTTTTCAGAGGTTTACTATGAATTGGTCTCTTGCATCTGAAGTTTTCCCTAACGATCCCGCGATGTCACCGCGTTTGATAGAGCGCGTCGGCGGTGAGTTCACGGATCGTTGGAATCGCCTTTGGGGTGGGCGCTCATTGGTGCATGGACGAAACCCTTGCGCCAATTCCGTTCGCCTCAATGGCAACGATTATCTCGGTGTGACTGGACACCCGGATATCGTGCGAGCGCAGATTCAAGCCATGCAATACAACACTGACTTTGCGATTCAGTCGAGCGTCTATTTGCATGGATCGCATCCTGTGCGTGATTTGGAGCGCAGCTTGTCTGAATGGATCGGCAAAGAAGACGGACTGATTTGCCAATCTGGATATGCAGCTAATCTGGGTTTGCTACAAGCCATTGCAGATGAAAACACACCCGTCTATATTGATACATTGGCACACACTTCGCTCTGGGAAGGTGCTCGCGCCGCGAAAGCTCCAGCTCACCCCTTTCGGCACAACGATCCTGCTCACTTGAAGCGCGTGATGGAGCGTCACGGCGCAGGGATTGTTGTTGTTGATTCCGTCTACAGCACAACGGGTGCCATCTGCCCGTTGGCAGATATCGTGGAAGTCGCGCAACAAGCAGGCAGCATGATTTTGGTGGATGAATCGCATTCTTTGGGCACGCATGGGCCAGGCGGCGCGGGCTTGTGTGCAGAATTGGGATTGTCGAAAGAAGTGCATTTCATCACGGCCAGCTTGGCAAAGACATTTGCTGGCCGTGCAGGCTATTTTTCAATGCCTGCTGCCATGCGTTATTACTTACTGGTCAACAGCTTTCCTGCCATTTTCAGCTCGTGCCTACTGCCTCACGAAATCGCTGCGCTGGCGGCCACCTTGGAAGTGATCAAACATAGCGACAACAAACGCGCTCGCTTGCATCGCTTCTCGCGTCAATTGCGCGAAGGCTTGAGTGAGCTTGGTTATCCTGTGCATCAAGGCACAGAGCAGATCATTGCGCTTGAATCAGGCACCGAGCCTGCCACCATGATCCTACGCGATTTGCTCGAAGAACGAGGTGTGTTTGGCGCTGTCTTTTGCGCTCCTGCCACGAGCCGCAACCGCACCATGGTGCGGCTGACCGTCAGCAGTGCTTTAACGCCGGCTGAGCTCAGCCATGTCTTGGGTGTCGCTGAAGAAATCGCGCCGATCACACGGCCTTGGAGTTGGCCACTTGCACGCCGCGCGGCTTCCCGCGTCAACAGCGATCACGAGCTCAACGCAATGGCGTGATGCTCAATCCAGATCAACGCCGCGCTCTGGCTGAATGGCTAAGAAGGCGTGGTGGCTCATGCCGATGAGCCCCAGGCCAGTTTGCGCAAAGTGAGCGGCAATCAAATGCCCGCCCGTGCCCAAACTCAAAGCGGGTGCAGTTTGCGCTGCATCATCAGAGCGCAAGGCATGCAGCCACTCCAAATCGCTCAGCATTTGGCCTCGCGCCATCGCCTGCAAAGCGGGCTCATTGAGCCCGGCTGCCTTGGCCACTTCAACCGCCAGCGGCAAGTCTTTGTACATCTCAAACTGCAGCCAGTGGGCGTGCCCCGTGGCATCCAAGCACAGCATGCCAAAAGGCTCGGGGAAAATCACATGCTCCACACAATGGTTGGCTTTGAGCCAATCCGTTAGCGCCAGTTGTACGGCGCGATCTTGCAGCGCAAGCAGTTGGTCGCGGCGCAAAATATTTCGCCACATGCCTTGGTAGAAATCCAAGGGTGCATTCATGTGCTGGCGCAGCGCATGGGTCAATTGCGCCACCAAATCTGGTGATTGTTTGGTGACATACCGGTTGATCAAGCCATCGTTGAATGCAGCCACGGCCGTGTGCTCATCGGCTCGCCCTGTCAACAAAATACGATGCGTCGGCCAAGCCGGGCTGCTTTTGATGACCTCCAACCCATTGGCAGCCGGCATGGCGTAATCCACCACCGCCGTGCTGGGCAGGCCATAGCGCAATGATTGCGAGCGCCAGTAATCCAATATCAAGTTTGGCAGCGCCTTGCCCCGATACCATTGGTTGATGATGTCTTGATGGATGCCCACATCGTCTTCCCATTGATGGGATTGCGCCTGAATTTGCGCCAAATAATCACGCGTACGCGTGTGAAATCGAATGCACCAATCGCGCGGCAACACAATGGCGAGCATCTCCAAATAGGGGGTCTCGTCATCGAGGAAAACCAGCGCACTAGGCCGGTGATAAAGGGGAAACTTCATGATCAGTTGGATGGTTCTCGGTGGCAGGCTTTTGGCAAGTCATTTGCAGCGTAAACGTCGCGCCCATCGCGGGCTCGGAAACAACCACGATTGTGCCCTGCGCCGCCTCCACCACTTGCTTGCAAAAGGCCAACCCGAGGCCATGGCCCGTTTCGTTGGCGGTGGAATAAAAAGGCTCGAAAATCAATTTGAGTTGGCCGGCATCAATGCCCACGCCTCGGTCTTTGACTTGAATGCGGCCTCGCCCATCTCGCGCTCCGATTTCGACGCGAAGATCGCCTTTGTCGTAGCGCGATTGCGCGGATTTAAGCGAGTACAGCGCATTTTTGAGCAGATTATTGAGCACTTGCTTGAACTGCCTTGCAGAGCCATGAAACCAAAAATCGGCATGCAAAACGAGTTGCAAGCATTGCGCCTCGCGCCGAGAGCCGAAGGGATAGTCTTCAATGACTTGATGCACGAGCTGATGCGCAGAGATCAGCTCGCAATGGCTGGGCAGGTAATGAGAGCGTGCGTTAGTCATCTGCAAATCAATATGGTGATTGATCATGCGGGTGAGCGCGTCCATGCGCGTGGCCAGCTCGTCCAAGCGTTTGGCATGCTGCGCGTCAACTGCCGTGGATTCACCGCGAATGGCCTGCGCGATCAAGGCCAAGGTGGCCAGCGGTGTGCGCAACTCATGCGCCATGATGCCAATGACTTGGAGTGAATTGCGCAGGCGTTCGCGCCTGAGGTTTGCGCTGGACAAAGCGAACAGCAACGCACATCCAGAAGCAAAAGCAAAAACAATCCAATGATCAATAGGTATGCTTGGCAAGGTGTCACGCAAATTCATAGCCAAAATTATGGCGACTGCCACCCCAGCCGCCAATCCCAGACTCGCCAATCGCCAGTCGGTAAATTGGTAGTACATCACGATCATCACAGCAACAGAAGCCATCCACATCGCACTACTGTCATTCATGAGGTACATCCACACAAAAAAAACCGGGAACTGTAGCCAGCAAGTCAGCGAAAAATACTTTTGCATTCCTGGGGAATTCCAAACTTTGTCCTTCCGCCAAAATATCAAACCCAAGCTCGTCGAAGCCACGAATAAACGTGCTTGCCAATCTTCAAAGGGCTGCGGTACGACATAGACCCACAACCACCAAAAAATCAAATGCCCAATGCAACTGAAGATGCCTGTAAATTGCAAACGCCTGCGCGACGGATGCAAGATCACCTCCAACTCAGGCGCAATGATCCAAGCATGCAGTTGCTTGATGACACGAGACATCATGGTCGATTGTCCGTAGCGCGACATCTTTTGCAATCTATCGCTGCTGGATGGCTTGGTTTCTGTTGATTCATCAGACACATTGTGAGCCTGTTTTGAAGCAAAGGCATACTCAGGGCATGACACAACCTGCCAATTTTGACAGCGTCATGCTGGATGGCCTATTGGCTGACTGGATGGCCGCCTTGCAGTCCGAAGCTGTGGAAGCGCTGATCGTGCTCGGGCCTGATGTGCATTCGCCCACAGTGCATCGTTGTGTGCAGGCCGTGCATCCGCCGCGCTTGGCTGCGATGGCGCAAGCGCTGGCCACCAGCGATGAGTTTGGCCAAGATTGGGTGGATTCGGATTCCCCTTTGGTGCTTTGGCAAGACATTGCTCGCGGCAGCTTTGCTGATCTGAGCCGCTGGCGCATGCTCGCGCTCTCGCATGGCCTGCAATCGATGGTGCGCGTGGCTTTTATGCTGCCACGCGGCAAACTGGTTGAATGCTATCTGATGACACCGCGCGCCTTGCACGACAAAAGCGAAGCCACAGCACTGGTTTGGTCTGTGCTGAATATTTGGCCGCGTATCAAAAGAGGCATTGCAGAGGTGCTCTGCCCTTTGAGTCCGCGAGAAAAAGAATGCCTGGCCTTGGCATTTGATGGCCTGACAGCGGCTGAGACGGGCCAGATCCTCGATTGCAGCGAACGCACCGTGAATTATTATTTGTCGAATGCCATGCGCAAGCTGGGTGTGGATAACAAGCTCGCAGCCGTGGAGCGCGCGATTTGGTATGGCGTGGTTTAAGCCCAGATCGGTCTGCGCTGCAATACATCTTGCGCAATGGCTTCGTAGGCGAGTGCCAGTGCGAGCAAAGCGGCATCGCCCTGCGGTTTGCCAATGATTTGCACACCCATCGGCAAACCTTGCTCGCTGAAGCCGCAAGGCAGGCTGATCGCCGGCAAGCCCGCAAACGTGGCATAAATGGTGCATTCCATCCAGCGGTGGTAGGTATCCATGCTGCGCATGCCGTTTGCTGTGATGATCTCTTGGGGCCAACGTTGCTCAATGGGAAATGGCCAGACCTGCACAGCAGGCAGAGCAAGAAAATCATGCGTTTCAAACTGTTGGAGCATGGCTTGGTAAAAAGAGGTTCGCACAGCGCTGGCTCGCATGAATTCACTGCCTTTCAAATGCAGCGATTGATCGTATTCCCACAGCGCCTCCGGCTTGATCTTCTCTCGGTTTGCTGGCGTGAGCATGAAGGGCGCAATACGCGAGCCCACCAAAGCTTTGCGCCACACCGCCCAAGCCTCCCACACTTGGGACGCAGGCATGCCCAGCACGCAAGGCTCAATGACTGCGCCAAGCTGCGCCATGCGTTGCATACCTGATTCACACACCGCGAGTATGCCGGGCTCGGTAGCGAGATGGCCACCCCAATCCCCGAGCCAGCCCACTCTTTGATTTTTAAAAGAAAAGTGGCCAATCGCCGGCATAAAGTCTAAATTGTTTGCTATCGAAAGAGGAGTCTTTGAGGAGCAACCAGCTTGCGTTTGTAGCAGCATCGCCAGGCTTTCCACATCCCGCGCCATGGGCCCTTCGGTGCCCAATTGCGCAATCCACACATCGCTAGCAGGCCACATCGGCACGCGGCCTTGGCTTGGGCGCATGCCAAATACATTGCCCCAGGCCGCAGGGTTGCGCAAGCTGCCCATGAAATCTGAGCCATCAGCCACGCTGAGCATGCGCGTGGCCAATGCGACTGCCGCCCCACCACTCGATCCGCCTGCGGTTTTGCTCAGGTCGTAAGCATTTCGCGTCGCGCCAAACACTTCGTTGAAACTGTGTGAGCCGAGGCCAAATTCTGGGACATTGGTTTTGCCAATCACGATGCAGCCCGCGCCCTTCATGCGCTGCACCATCAGGCCATCTTCTTTGGGGATGAAATCGCGCAGAAGCGGGCTGCCCATCGTGTTGGGCAGACCCACTGCGGGTGCGATGTCTTTGATGGCGATCGGAATGCCATGCAACCAGCCTTTGGATTGGCCTGCGGCCAGCATCGCATCGTGCGCGGCAGCTTCTTGCATCAGCACATCTTCATCGCGCAAATTCACAATAGCGTTGACCTGTGGGTTCACTATTGCGATACGTTTCAAAGTGGCCTGCATCAGCTCTTGGCAGGAGATTTGCTTGGAGGCAAGAAGCCGGGATAGGTGCGATGCACCAAAACTGGTAATTTCCATGACAAAGGTATCGGGTTATTCAGCTACATTGTGCTGTATCGCCAACAGGAGCTTTCTATGCAACGTCGTTCTATCGTCTCTTCAGCCATCGCGGCGCTCAGCTTGGCGACCGCCTTGCTATTGCCCACAGGCGCAGCGCATGCCCAAGCCAAAACGCTCAAAGTCGTGCCGCATGCCAACCTCACTGTGCTTGATCCGGTGTGGACGACGGCCTTCATCACCCGCAACCACGGCTACATGATTTATGACACGCTGTTTGGCACGGATCTGCAAGGCAATGTGAAGCCGCAAATGGTGGACAAATGGAGCGTGTCAAAAGACAACCTGCTGTGGACCTTCACGCTGCGCGATGGCCTCGAATTTCACGATGGCAAAGCTGTGACCAGCGAAGATGCTGTGGCATCGCTCAAGCGCTGGGGCAGCCGAGATAGCTTTGGCGGCGCTCTCCTGCGCAGTGTTGACGCATGGGGTACGCCAGATGCAAAAACCTTCACCATCAAACTCAAAACGCCTTTTGGTGTGATGCTTGATGCGCTAGGCAAGCCATCAAGCAACGTGCCCTTCATCATGCCGGCTCGCATTGCCGCCACGCCCGGCACCGAGCAAATCAAGGAGCACATCGGCTCTGGCCCGTATAAATTCAACCCGGCTGATTTCAAACCCGGTGAGCGTGTGATCTACACCAAGAATGACAAATACAAGCCACGCACAGAAGCGCCGAATGGCACAACGGGCGGCAAAGTCGTCAAGGTCGATCGCGTGGAATGGGTCATCATCCGCGATGCGCAAACTCAGTTCAATGCGCTGATTGCAGGGGAGGTCGATATCGTCGAGCAACCCGCTTTTGAGCAATACGCTTCGCTCAAAACGCAAAAAGACATTGAGATTTTTGACATGTCGCCCGCTGGCACGCAATTCATCTTCCGCTTCAACCACATGCATCCGCCGTTTAACAACGTGAAGATTCGCCAAGCCGCGATGGTGGCACTCGGCCAAGAAGCGCACCTCAAAACCCAAGTGGGCACACCCGGCCTGTTTAAATTCTGCAAGAGCATGTACCCCTGTGGCACACCATTCGCCAGCGACAACACAGGCATTTACAACGGCACGGCAGATCCGAAAAAGGCGGCTTCCATGCTCAAAGAAGCGGGCTACGACGGCACACCCGTGGTGCTGATGCGCCCCACGGATTTGGCCGCGATTGCCAAGCTACCGTTGGTGGCTAAGCAGCAGTTAGAGGCCGCTGGCTTCAAGGTCGATATGCCGCAAATGGATTGGGCCACCTTGGTGGCACGCCGCGCCAAGAAAGATGCGCCTGCGGCTGGCGGCTGGAATGCCTTCATGACCGCATGGACCGCTGGCGATATTTTGAACCCCATCACCATGGCCATGATGAATGCCACGGGTGACAAAGGCTGGTTTGGCTGGCAAGACGACAAGCAGATTGAAGACCTGAAAGTGAAATTCATTGCTGCTGGCTCGGATGCTGAGAAGAAAAAAATTGCCGAGCAGATTCAACTTCGTGCCATGGAAACCGCCAGCCATGTGCACCTCGGTCAATACAACAACCCCGCAGCGCACCGCAATAGCGTCAAGGGCTTGATGGCTGCCGGCGCGCAAGTTTATTGGAATGTGACGAAGAACTAACTGTCTCTAGAACACGGAAGACACAGAAACTCACGGAAATCACTGAAAAACTTTCGTGCTTTTCGTGTGTTTTCGTGTCTTCCGTGTTCCTCTTTCTGAACGCTCCTAACAAAGCACAGCCGCAGTGACATCTCTTTATGCTTAGATTCCTGCTCCAGCGCCTGCTGGCCATCATTCCCGTATTGATGGTGGTGGCCGTCGTCGTCTTCTTGATCTTGCGGCTCACGCCGGGCGATCCAGCAGCAGTGATTGCGGGCAACAGCGCCACCAATGATGAGATTGAACGCATCCGCGAGCAACTCGGATTAACCAAACCGCTGCTGATGCAATTTGGCATTTGGATGGGCAATGTGCTGCAAGGCGATTTGGGCTATTCGTATTATTTGAACAAGCCTGTGACGCAACTCGTGTTGCAGCGCATTGAGCCGACGCTCTCGCTGGCGATTGGCACGATCACCATTGCGATTTTTGTGGCGATTCCGCTGGGCACGATTGCCGCGTGGCGCATGGGGGGGTGGCTAGATCGCTTGCTTTCCATGTTCTCAGTCGCGGGATTTTCCGTGCCGATATTTGTGGTGGGTTATTGCTTGATTTGGCTCTTTGCCATCAAGCTCAATTGGTTTCCTGTGCAAGGCTACCGGCGAATCGCAGAAGGCTTTGTGCCTTGGATCATGCAGCTCATCTTGCCTTGGATCACGCTGTCCACCATTTACGTGGCGCTGATTGCGCGGGTCACGCGTGCGAGCGTGAGCGAGGCCTTGACGGAAGATTACATCCGCACGGCGCGCGCCAAAGGCTTGCGTGAAAGCGCCGTGCTGCTGCGCCATGCGCTGGCCAATGCGGCTGTGCCCGTGGCCACAATGGTGGGCATTGGCGTGGCGCTGCTGATTGGCGGCGTGGTCGTCACCGAGACGGTGTATGCGATTCCCGGCCTTGGCTCGCTCACTGTGGATGCTGTGCTCAACCGCGATTTCCCAGTGATTCAAGGGCTGGTGCTGTTGTTTAGCTTGAGTTATGTGCTGATTAATTTATTGGTCGATGTGAGCTATTTGTTTCTCGACCCGAGGATTCGCTACTGATCATGAGCATCGAATTCATGCCACCGTTCGGGCTGAGCTTGCAACATTCAGATCTATGAATACGTGGCAGCAACTTGCTAAGAATTCTGCTGTGCGCTTTGGCGTGATCGTGCTGGGCATTTTGCTTTTCGTGGCGATCTTCGCGCCTTGGCTGGGCACGCTCGATCCCTCTGCCATGGATTCGAGCCACATCAACACCGCCGCTGGCGCGCGCGCCGCATTCGCGCTGCCCGATGGCAGCTCACCGATGCACAATTTTTGGTTTGGCGCCGATAGCTTTGGCCGCGATATTTACAGCCGCGTGCTGTATGGCACACGCGTCTCGCTGCTGGTGGGCGCCAGCACGGCAGTAGTGGCCATTGGCATTGGCGCGATGCTGGGCATGCTGGCCGGCTACTTTCGCGTGGTGGATGCGATTCTCATGCGCTTCATGGATGGCCTCATGGCCATTCCCTCCATTTTGCTGGCGATTGCCTTGGTGGCTGCACTCGGCGCGCAAGTGTGGACGGTGGTGGTGGCGATTGCCATTCCAGAAATTCCGCGTGTGACGCGCCTCGTGCGCTCGCTCGTGCTCACGTTGCGCGAAGAGCCTTTTGTGGAAGCCGCCAAAGCGCTGGCCACGCCCACACCCACGATTTTGTTTCGGCATATTTTGCCCAACGCACTCGCCCCCATGATCGTGCAAGGCACCTTCGTGGCGGCCAGCGCCGTGCTCACCGAAGCTGTGCTGAGTTTCTTGGGGCTTGGCCTGCCCGCCGACATTCCCACCTGGGGCAACATCATGGCCGAGGGCCGCGTGCAGTTCACCCAATACCCCGGCAACGTGCTCTGGCCCGCTATGTTCCTCGTGCCTACGGTCCTAGCAATCAATTTGCTAGGCGATGGGTTGCGAGATGTGCTCGATCCGAAGTTTGCGAAGAGGTAGCGCTAACCATGCCAGTCGTCGCCATTCAAAACCTCCACGTCGCCCTGCCAACAGGCGCAGACCGCCCCCACGCGGTTGAAAACATTTCGCTGAGCATCGAAGCTGGCAAAACCCTTTGCGTCGTCGGCGAATCCGGTTCTGGCAAATCCGTCATGGCTACCGCTGTGATGGGCTTGCTGGCTCAAGAACTCAGCGTCGCGCAAGGCAGCATCACGCTCAATGGCGAATCGCTCACGCAAGCCAGCCCCAAACGATTGCGCGAGTTGCGCGGCAGAGCGATGGGCATGGTCTTCCAAGAGCCGATGACGGCGCTGAATCCTGTGATGCGCTGCGGCGATCAAATTGAAGAGCTGCTCAAAACGCATACCGATTGGAATGCCACCAAGCGCCAGCAAGCAGTGCTAGCCATCCTAGAGCGCGTGAAATTGCCCGAGCCTGCGCGCATGATGCGCAGCTTTCCTCATCAGCTCTCGGGCGGGCAGCGCCAGCGCATCGTGATTGCCATGGCCTGCATCTTAAAGCCTGCGCTTTTGATTTGCGATGAGCCCACCACGGCGCTGGATGTAACCACGCAAAAAGAAATTTTGAAATTGATCGATGAGTTGCAGCGCGAACAAGGCTGCGCCGTACTCTTCATCACGCACGACATGGGCGTGGTCGCTGAGATTGCCGATGATGTGCTGGTGATGAACCAAGGCCAAGCCGTTGAGCTGGGCAGCGCAGCGCAAGTGCTCAAAAATCCGCGGCAGGCTTACACACAAATGCTCTTGGCCGCCGTGCCCAGCATGCAGCCACCGCCGCCCAAGCCCGAGCCTGTGGGCGAGCCGCTGCTGCGCGCCGAGCGCGTGGGCAAAACCTATGTGAGCCGCGATTGGATGGGCCGCGCTCGCAACACGCAAGCCTTGCAAGATTCTGCGTTGCAGCTCAGAGCCGGCGAGACGATTGGTATCGTAGGTGAATCGGGCAGTGGCAAATCAACGCTTGCGCGCTGCATCATGCGCTTGATCGATCCCACGGCGGGCGATATTTTTTGGGGCGCGAGCAACATCGCTAGCTTGAGCGAAAGTCAGCTTCGCCCGCTGCGCAGTCATATTCAAGTCGTCTTCCAAGATCCGAATCGCTCGCTTAATCCGCGCCGAAAAATTATTGATTCGCTTTGTGAGGGCGCTATTAATTTCGGAGCTGATCGCGCAGATGCGGAAAGCGCCGCAGCCCAGATTCTTCAAAAAGTGAAGCTCCCGATCGAGGCCTTGCAACGCTACCCCAGCCAATTCTCAGGCGGTCAGCGCCAGCGCTTGGCCATAGCGCGTGCCCTCATGTGCAAGCCACAGGTGCTGGTAGCTGATGAAGCCGTGAGTGCGCTCGATGTGAGCGTGCAAGCGCAGATTTTGCAACTGCTGCGCGAGGTGCAAGCCGAGCTCGGCTTGGGTCTGCTCTTCATCACGCATGACTTGCGCGTCGCCGCCCAACTCTGCGATCGCGTGATCGTCATGCACCAAGGCCGCATCGTGGAGCAGGGCAAGACGGCTGATTTGTATGCGAATCCGCAGCAGGATTACACAAAACGCTTGTTTGATGCCGCACCGCAAGGTATTTGAGGTAGGTTTAAATTGCACCACACTGCAAAAAAAACGTGTGTAATTTCTAGTTGACTGCAATTTACACACGTTTTAAGATAGAGCTATGACGAGCTTTTCTGATCTCTTAGCCAATCAACCTCGCTACCTGCGCGCCACGGTAGCCCATGACTTGCAAGAAAAAATGGTTTTCTTGGGTGGCCCGCGTCAAGTCGGTAAAACATCGCTTGCACGCTCATTGCTGGATGCCGCTGAATGCGAGATGAATTACGACATTGCCAGTCAGCGCGAGAAAATCTTAAAGCATCAGTTGCCCGATACCAAGGTGTGGTTTTTTGATGAGATTCACAAATACCGTCCTTGGCGCAATTTTCTCAAAGGGCTCTACGATCAAAACCAGCAGTGGCGAGCCCAAGGCATAACGCCCAAGCAAATTCTCGTCACAGGCTCAGCCAAGCTGGATGTGTATCGCCATGGCGGCGATTCGCTGCAAGGGCGCTACTTTCATATGCGCTTGCACCCGTTGAGTGTGGCTGAGTTGGGCGGCACCCAAGATACCGTGCCTGCATTGCTGAATTTAGGTGGCTTTCCTGAGCCTTTTTTCAAAGGCTCAGAAGCCTTTCTCAGGCGCTGGCAAACGGCTTACCGTGATCGACTCATTCGTGAAGAAGTGGTAAGCCTTGAGACGGTAAGTGATTTGGCCAAGCTCGAATTGCTTGCGCTCGCATTGCCAGAGCGCGTGGGCAGCCCCTTGTCGCTCAATAGTTTGCGAGAAGATTTGATGGTGCAGCACGCCACACTGGCGCGCTGGTGTGAAATCTTGGAGCGGCTGTATGCCATCTTCCGCATCCCTCCTTTTGGAAGCCCGCTCTTGCGCGCTGTGAAAAAAGAGCAAAAGCACTATCACTACGATTGGACGCTGGTGCAAAGCCCCGGTGCGCGCTTTGAAAACCTCGTGGCCTGTCATTTGCTCAAATGGGTGGAGTTTCAACTCGATACGCAAGGCCATCGCGTAGAGCTACGTTATTTTCGCGACACAGCAGGGCGCGAGGTGGATTTTTGTATCACGCACAATGCTACGCCATCTCAGCCCAATGCCATTGCATTTGTGGAATGCAAATGGGCGGATGGCGAGATTTCGCAAGCGCTTAAATATATCAAGGCACGATTTCCTCAGGCCCAGTGTTGGCAAATCACGGCCACTGGCCAGCAAGATTACTTAAGCAAAGAAGGCATTCGCGTGGCTCCTGCGCATGTCTTACTCTCTCAACTCATCTAACTCATATGCGTATCTTCATCGCCGGCTTTCAACACGAAACCAATACCTTTGCGCCCACGCTCGCTGACTGGGCGGCGTTCAACGCGGGGCACACGTTTCCGGCCTATCGGCGCGGGCAGGTGTTGATGGATACGTTCAAAGACATCAACATTCCTGTGGGCGGCTTCATCCAAGCGGCGCAGGCGAATGGCTGGGAGCTTGTGCCCTCGGTGTGGGCAGGCGCGACGCCATCGAGCTATGTGACTGAAGATGCCTTTGAGCGGGTTGCAGGTGATATTTGCGATGATCTGCGTGCAGCGATGAGGCAAGGCATTGATGCCGTGTATCTCGATCTGCACGGTGCGGCAGTGGCTGAGCATGTGGACGATTGCGAGGGCGAGCTGCTCGCGCGTATTCGCGCCATCGTGGGCGATGCGGTGCCGATTGTGGCCAGCTTAGATTTGCATGCGAATGTGACACATCGCATGCTGCAAACAGCCGATGCGCTGGTGAGCTACCGCACTTATCCGCATATCGACATGGCCGATACCGGGCGCTTGGCTGCCAAGCTGCTGGAGCGTCGCTTCAAGCTCGGCCGCAAAGAGCCGCTGCACTACCAACGCTTTGCCTACATGATTCCGCTGAACGCGCAAAGCACATGGATGCAGCCGGCCAAGCGCTTGTATGACGAGTTGATAGACAGCGATGCGGCGCATGATGTGGTGATGAGTTTTTGCATGGGCTTTCCGGCAGCGGATTTTGCAGAATGCGCGCCGATGATCTGGGGCTATGGAGAGAAGGCTGAAATGGCGGTGCAGCAACTTTATGCCAGTGCTTCGCCAGCTAAGCAGTGGGATCCGGGCGTGCTGCCAGTCGCTGAGGCTGTGGCGCTTGCCATGGCGCGAGCAGCGCAATCAGACAAGCCGATCATCATTGCTGATACGCAAGACAACCCCGGCGCGGGCGGCGACAGCAACACCACGGGCGTGTTGCACGAGCTGCTGCGCCAAGGCGCGGGCAAGCGCTATCCGAATCAAGTGGCTTTAGGCATGCTGTTTGACCCGGAGTCAGCCGAAAAGGTGCATGTTTCTATGCAAAATGCAACGATTGCCGGCATAAATAGAGCGCAGAGTGCTATTAAAAACAGAGCAATTGATTTGCAACTCGGCAAAGCTGTACCGACTTTCACCGGCCAATTGAGCGACCCACCGGTACAAGGCGAGTTCACCATTGAGCACATCAGCGATGGCATCTGCACCTACACCGGCCCGATGATGACAGGTGTGACGGCGCACTTGGGCAAGAGCTGCGCATTGAACATCGAAGGCATTCGCATTGCGGTGGTGAGCGGCAAAGCGCAGCTCTTGGATCGCGAGCTGTTGCGCATGGTGGGCATTGAAGCCGAGCAGATGAAGATCATTGTGGTGAAAAGCTCCAATCATTTCCGTGCAGATTTCACGCCGCTGGTTGCTGATGCGTTGCGGGATGTGATTGTGGCGAAAGCGGCTGGGCCGATGGCTGCGGATGCGGGGGATTTGCCTTGGAAAAAACTGCATCCTTCTATTTCACCTCGGTTGCCTGTTGAGTTATCTTGAGAAAAGAAGACAGAACTTCCGAACGCGAAAGACGCGAAAGAATTCAGAAAAAATACCAAAAAGGATTTGAGTGATGGCGTCTCAAGATTTAGCTGATTGCACAGCAACTGAATTGCTGGTTTTGTTCAAAACGGGCGCCGCCTCGCCTGTGGAGGCGCATGCGGCAGTGATGCGGCGGATTGAGTTGCACAATCCAGTCTTGAAGGCTTTTTGCCATATTGCCGGCATTGAATCTACGCAGAGCGCTATCAAAAGTGAAGCAATGTGGGCAGCGCATCGTAAGAGCGGCGCGCCTGTGCGCACGCTCGAAGGTGTGCCCACCTCGATCAAAGACATCATCCTCACGCAAGGCATGCCTACACTGCGCGGCAGCCACACGGTGGATGCGAATCAGGCTTGGGAGGTGGATGCGCCCGTGACCGCGCGTTTGAAGGAAGCCGGCGCGGTGATCTTGGGTAAAACGAGCACACCAGAATTTGGCTGCAAAGGCGAGACGAATTCGCCGCGCACAGGCATCACGCGCAACCCATGGAACACCACGAAAACACCCGGCGGCTCAAGTGGCGGCACAGCTGCTGCGGTGGCTGCTGGCATGGGGCCACTGTCGGTCGGCACAGATGGCGCGGGCAGCGTGCGCATCCCAGCGGCGTTTTGCGGCAACTTTGGGCTCAAACCCAGCTTTGGCCGCGTGCCTGCGTACCCGCTCTCGCCCTTTGGCAGCGTGGCGCATTTGGGGCCGCACACGATGAGCGTGCAGGATGCGGCGCTTTTGATGAATGTGATCACGCAGCCGGATACAAGGGACTGGACATCGTTGCCTTATGACGCTCGGGACGGCGTGAATGATTTGAAAGACTTGGAGCTTGGCATCAAAGGCTTGCGCATTGCCTTCTCACCCACGCTGGGCTACGCGAAAAATGTGCATCCAGAAGTCGCTGCTGCGGTCAAGCAAGCTGCTATGGATTTAGAAGCACTCGGGGCAATCGTCGTGCCGGCAGATCCGGGTTTTGATGACCCGCTGGAGATCACAACTGGCTTGTGGTTTCTGGGTGCATGGACGGTGTGGAACACCCTCACCCCCGCGCAGCAAGCCGTGACCGATCCTGATTTCCGCGCAGAGGCTGAGCTGGGCGCTAAGCTCTCCGCGCTGGATGTTCAAAAGCTCAATGCGCGGCGCGGTGCATTGGGCAGCCACATGCGCCAGTGGATGAGAAGCGACAGCAACCGACAAGGCTACGATTTGCTCATCACGCCCACCGTCTCCATTCCTGCCTTTGACGCGAAACCTGCTGGCCACACACCCATGAGCCCTGAAGCCATGCTCGGCTGGACACCGTTTAGCTACCCTTTCAACCTCACTCAGCAGCCCGCCTGCTCCATCCCTTGCGGCCTGACCAGCGATGGCCTGCCGATCGGCCTGCAAATCGTCGGCCCGATGTTTGGCGATGCGCTGGTGCTTCGTGTGGCGCGGGCTTACGAGAAACTTCACCCCATCCTGAGACCCACCAAGCTTGGCTCAAGCTGAACCCGCAGATTCAGCGTGATGCATTTTTTCGGTATTGATCCATTTTGCGAGGCGGCATGAGATAAGTGTGGGCGATCGATTCAATGCTGGATGGCTCAATACCCAATTCGTACAAACCGGGGAAGTGGCCGCTGGCGACATTGGGTGTTTGCATAGAATCTAAATTGTCTCGGCTCATCAGCGTCGGGCCAGGCATTTTCTCCATCACCCAAGCTTGCAAACGCGCGATGGCCTGCGGCAAATGAAAAATTGGGCGAGGCGCGCCCACACAGCGGCCAGCCAACTCAAACATCTCACGCAAACGCATCACTTTGTTGCCAGTAATTTCATATGTTTTTGGCGTTTGCCCAGCGTATTTGCTACTTAGTTTGCTATCAATTTTATAATCTTGATGCGATGCCAAGCACGCCACAGCTTGCGCCACATCCTCCACCCAAACAGGCTGAAACTGCGCATCACTGCCAGCCAAAGGCACGCATGGTGCCATCTGCTGCAAGCGCGCAAACACATTGAGCAACTTGTCGCCCGCGCCAAACACCACACTCGGGCGCAAGATGCAGACATCCAAACCACTGCCCTCCAACACCTGCTCACCGCGCCCCTTGCTGCGCAAATACTGCGAAGGCGCATCCAAGGCCGCGCCTAAGCTGCTCATCTGCACAATGCGTTTGACACCGCCCGCTTTGCAAGCCGCCACAACGGTTTTTGGCAATGCGACATGCACACGCTCAAACTCTGCTTCGCTGCCATGCAAGATGGCGACCAGATTGATCAGCACCTCATGGCCGGCCACCGCTTGTGTGAGCTGCTGCGCATCATGCACATTGCAACGCACAACATCCAAACGTGGCAGCGTTTGAATCTCACGGGCGTTTTCGAGTTTGCGCGTTGGCACAGTCACTTCATGGCCAGCACGGATGAGTTTTTCGCAAATGTGGCGGCCAATGAAGCCTGTGCCGCCGAGGAGGATGATTTTCATTTTTTGCAATGCGTAAAGGGTGAGGAAGAAATTTTTTGAACGCAGAGGACGCGAAAATGACTTTGTTTCAGTTTGAATGAAGCATATGCTGCAAATTCTACAGACCCACTGCCATCACGCAAGGCAAGCCCAAAGCAGGCGCGGCGCGGTGCTTCCAGTCGGCTACTGTGGCGCTGCTGATCTGCGCTTGAGGCAAGGTCAGGCCGCTTGCGATGCTGAGCACGGTGTCACCTTTGAGCGCGGCGAGCAGGGCTTGCCAGAGTGCTGTATTGCGATGCGGCACTTCGATGAAGAGTTGGGTTTGGCCTTTGCGACTCAACGCTTCCAACTCGCGGATGCGCAGGGCGCGGGCGGTGGCATCAATCGGCAGGTAGCCGACGAAAGCAAAATTTTGGCCGCCCAAGCCGCTGGCGGCCAGCGCCATCAGCAAAGAGCTAGGCCCCGCAAACGGCTGCACGGCCATGCCCAGCGCATGCGCGGCGCGCACCACCGAGCTGCCAGGGTCGGCCACGGCGGGTATGCCGGCTTCGCTCACCAAGGCGATGTTTACGCCCTGCGCTGCGCTCAGCGCGGCTTTGAGCAAAGGCTTGGCATCAAACACGCCGCCATGATCGCCTTTTTTGTGCACCTCGCGCGGCAGCTCAGTGATCGTGTGTTGCTGCAAAGGCAATGCGAGAATCTGCACCTCACCCACGCGCTTGATGAAGGCACGGCAGCTCTTGGCATTCTCACAAATCCAATGCGTGGTCTGCGCGGCGGCTTGCAGCGCGGCGAGCGGCAACACATCCGTGATCGGCGCTGTTTCGTCGCAACCGAAATCCAGCGGGGTGGGGATGAGGAGGAGTTTGGAGGTTTTCAATTTGATGATGAAGAAATTTTTGAACGCGAAAGACGCGAAAGCTACGCGAAAAAGATAGCGCCACAATATCTGAATGGCATCATGTTGCGAGTGTGTGAAGGAATGCCATCTTGGTTGCGTCTTTGGGTATTTTTCGCGTTCGGAGGTTGAATTCCAGACTTGGGTGATTCAGGTCGTCTCAAAGAAGTTTTATCCCCGCCGCCGCAATCATCCGCGCTGTTCGCATGAGTGGCAGGCCGATCAAGGCTGTTGGGTCATCGCTGTCGATGCGCTCCAGCAAGGCAATGCCTAGGCCTTCGCTTTTGGCGCTGCCGGCGCAGTCATAGGGTTGCTCGGCTCTGAGATAATTTTCGATCTCATCATCGGACAAATTGCGAAACACCACGCGCACCTGCGCGATGTCTTGCTGCACGAAGCCTGTCGCCAAGCACACCACCGCCAGAGCCGTTTGAAAGATCACGGTTTGGCCGCGCATCTTGCGAAGCTGCGCCACGGCATTGTCATGCGTGCCCGGTTTGCCCAGCGGCAAATCATTCAAATCGGCCACTTGATCGGAGCCAATCACCACAGCCTCTGGAAACTTCGCTGCAACGGCTCGCGCCTTGGCCAAAGCAAGGCGCACAGCGAGGTCAACTGGCTTCTCACCGGGCAGCGGCGCCTCGTTCACATCAGGCGCGGCCACTTCAAAGGGCACACGCAGGCGCTCCAGCAGTTCGCGGCGGTAGCGGGAGGTGGAGCCTAAAACGAGGGGGCGAGATGCAATCATCATGCCCCGATTCTCTTACACTTCAAGATACATGACACAGCAGACACACCGCCCCGACCGCCTCGACATTCGCAGCTTTGCGCAAGATGCTGCGCAGATCAATGGCAGTTTTCCGCTATCAAAACTAGAGCGCCTTGCGCAGGATTTATACCGGACAGAGGCTGATTTAGCCTCGAAAAATGTGCAATGGGCTGCAACCGGCAGCAGCATGCCGATTGCGGGCGGTGTAGCGCAGCCGTGGCTGCATTTGGAAGTCAAGTTACAAGCGCCGCTGCAATGCCAGCGCTGCCTGCAAGCGGTGGAGCTGCAGGTAGAGATTGCGCGCGATTTTCGCTTTGTGAAGAACGAAGAAGAAGCGATGGCGCAAGACGATGAAGCCGATGAGGAATTACTGGTCGTCTCCAAGCAGTTTGATTTGCTGGAGCTGATTGAAGATGAAATCATCATGGCGCTGCCTTTTGCGCCGCTGCATGAGGTGTGCCCGAGACCAGTGAAGCTGGCCTCCAGCGCTGAAGATTTTGAAGCCGCCTTAGAGGCCAAGCCTAATGCCTTTGCCGCTTTAGGCATCTTAACGAAAGCAAAACCATGAAACTCGTTCGCTACGGCGCTGTGGGCAAAGAAAAGCCCGGTTTGATTGATGGCTCGGGTCAGTTGCGTGATTTGAGCGGCATCGTGCCCGATCTTGGCCCAGCGCAGCTTTCGCCTGCCGCACTCAAAAAACTCACCAAGCTCAAGACTGAGAAATTGCCGCTGGTTAAGGGCAAAAATGACGAATCTGTGCGCATGGGCTGCCCCATTGCAGGCATTGGCAAATTCATCGCCATTGGTCTGAATTACCGCGACCATGCCGAGGAAGCGGGCATGCCGATTCCCAAAGAGCCCATCGTGTTCATGAAGGCCACGAGTTGCATCCAAGGGCCGGACGATTTGGTGATGCTGCCAAAAGTTGGGAATAAGGGCTCAAAAAAGAGCGATTGGGAAGTCGAGCTGGGCATTGTGATGGGCTCCAAGGCGCAATATGTGTCGCAGAAAGATGCGCTGAAGTTTGTGGCCGGTTACTGCGTGGTCAACGATGTGAGCGAGCGCGAGTATCAATTGGAGCGCGGTCCGCAGTGGGACAAAGGCAAGGGCTGCGACACCTTCGGCCCAATCGGCCCATGGCTCGTCACGACCGATGAAATCCCCAACCCGCAGAAATTAAACCTCTGGCTCGACCTGAACGGCCAGCCCATGCAGCAGGGCAACACCCGCACCATGATCTTCGGCGTGGCCAAAATCGTGAGCTATGTAAGCCAGTTCATGACGCTCATGCCCGGCGACGTGATCACCACCGGCACACCCCCCGGCGTGGGCATGGGCCTGAAAAAAGACGGCAAACCTGCGCCGCGCTTCCTGAAAAAGGGCGATGTGATGCATTTGGGGATTGACGGATTGGGCGTGCAAACCCAAGAAGTGATCGCTTACAAGAAGTCTTGAAATCATTTGACAACGGAATGGCAAGAAGCCTCCACCGCCCCGGCAATGGTCTTTAAGCCCAGCCTGAGCCAAAAATGCTATAATCAAAGGCTTCGCTGCGAAACTCCATACGAATTGCAGCAACATTCCAACCATTTTTCTTCGTTGCTTGACCGTCAGCAGCGAAATCAGCTTTAGGAGCCCATCATGGCCGTTCAGCAAAATAAAAAATCGCCGTCCAAGCGCGGCATGCACCGCTCACACAATGCCCTCGTTGCAGCGAATGTGGTGGTTGACAATTCCACCGGCGAAGCTGGCCTGCGTCATCACATCAGCCCCAACGGCATGTACCGTGGTCGTCAAGTGATCAAGCCAAAGCAAGTCGCAGCTGAGTAACCCGTGTTGCGCAGCTTTCTTGCTGCGTTGCCATTGGATTCAACAAACGCTAGCCCGCTGCTCTTTCATCAGAGCGCCGGGCTTTTTGCATGGTTTTCTCAGTATTTTTAAACTCACATTCATGAGCGAGATTGCGCCCCCATCTAGCCCGCAAGAAATGCGCACAGCCATCACATTGGCGGTGGATTGCATGGGAGGTGATCACGGCGTGGCCTCGACACTGCCGGCATGCCGTGCTTTTTTGGAACATCAACCAGAGGCTCAGCTTTTGCTCGTGGGCCTGCCCGAGGTTTTGAAAGATTTTGTGCATCCGCGCGTGCGCATCGTGGCGGCCAGCGAAGTCGTCAGCATGGATGATCCACTCGAAGTGGCGCTGCGCAAGAAAAAAGACTCCTCGATGCGGGTGGCGATTGCGCAGGTCAAAGCGGGGGCGGCGCAAGCTGCCGTTTCTGCAGGCAACACCGGCGCACTGATGGCGATTGCCCGCTATGTGCTCAAAACGCTGGATGGCATTGACCGCCCCGCGATTGCCACGCAATTGCCCAATATCTTGGGCAAAACCACGACCGTGCTTGATTTGGGCGCGAATGTGGATTGCCAGCCCGAGCATTTGTTTCAATTCGCGATCATGGGCTCAGCTTTGGTTTCTGTGCTCAAGGCAGAAGAAAATCCAACCGTCGGCCTGCTCAACATTGGCGAAGAAGTCATCAAAGGCAACGAAATCATCAAAAAAACCGGCGAACTGCTGCGATCTGCCGCCAACAACGGCGATTTGAATTTTTATGGCAATGTTGAGGGCAATGATATCTATACCGGCATTGTTGACATTGTGGTGTGCGATGGTTTTGTGGGTAATGTGGCGCTTAAGGCCAGCGAAGGCTTGGCCAAAATGATTGGCCAGTTTTTGCGCGATGAGTTTTCTCGCAGTATCTTCACCAAAACTGCTGCTATTGGTGCTTATTCAGTGCTAACTGCGTTTAAAGAGCGCGTTGATCATCGTCGCTACAACGGTGCAGCACTTTTGGGGCTCCGTGGCTTGGTCTTCAAAAGCCATGGCTCAGCGGATGCGTTGGCTTTTGAGGCAGCACTGACCAAGGCGTATGAGGCGGCCAGGCATGGGTTGCTTGAGAAATTGCAAGCAAGAATTGCGCATGCAGCGCCTGTGTTGGCTGCGGCTGCTGGGGTTGGAGTAGAAGAGAAATCAATTTGAACGCAGAGGGCGCGAAGATTTCGCAGAATGCGCAAAAGAATGCAAAAAGAGAAAATTCAAAGCAAATGCCGATGAATTGCTCAGTATTCGCTCAAGATATCGAATGAAGTGGTTCGTTAAATGTCTTTTTTGTATTTTCTTTTCTGCGTCTTCTGCGAAACCTTCGCGGCCTCTGCGTTCAAAACGGCATTTCTCTCATCTCAAACCATGGCAAACTCTGAGTTATGACAGTCCAGAGACAAGAATCCCCCCGTTTTTCCCGCATCACCGGCACAGGCAGCTACTTGCCCACCAACAAGCTCAGCAATGCTGATTTGGCTGCCAAGTTGGCCCAAGACGGCATCGAAACATCCGACGAATGGATCGTTGAGCGCACTGGCATTCGCAACCGCCACTTTGCCGCCGCCGATCAGTCGGCCAGCGACCTTGCGCTGCCTGCTTGCGTGAGCGCTTTGCAAGCGGCGGGCAAGACTGCTGCCGATGTGGATTTGATCATCTGCGCTACTTCGACGCCAGATATGATTTTCCCCTCTACTGCGGCCATTTTGCAGCACAAGCTAGGGCAATATTTTAAACAAAATAGCGCATTTGCCGGCACAGAATCTACGCAGAGTGCTATGAATTCAGGAGTTATTGCAGGCCATGATAAGCCGCGTAGCATCGCAGGCTGCCCCGCTTTTGATGTGCAGGCCGTGTGCAGCGGCTTCGTGTATGCGCTCACGGTGGCAGACGCGATGATCAAAACTGGCGCTGCGAAATGCGTCCTCGTCGTCGGTGCTGAGGTGTTCAGCCGTATCTTGGATTTCAAAGACCGCACCACCTGCGTGCTGTTTGGCGATGGTGCCGGCGCGGTGGTTTTAGAAGCGTCTGATCATCCCGGTATCTTGGCCAGCGAGCTGCATGCCGATGGCAAACACGTCGGCGTGCTCTGCGTGCCCGGTACGGTAAGCGGAGGGCAGATTTCAGGTGATCCGCTGCTCAAGATGGATGGTCAAGCGGTTTTCAAACTCGCCGTTGGCGTGCTCGCCGATGTGGCCAAATCGGTGCTGGCGAAAGCCGGGAAAACAGAAGCCGATATCGACTGGCTGATCCCCCACCAAGCCAATATCCGCATCATGCTCGGCACCGCCAAAAAGCTCAAACTCCCGGAGAGCAAAGTCATCGTCACCGTCGCCGACCACGGCAACACTTCGGCAGCGTCCATCCCCTTGGCACTCGATCACGGCGTGCGCAGCGGGCAGATCAAAACGGGCGAGACGCTGATGCTAGAGGGCGTAGGCGGCGGGTTTACTTGGGGCGCTGTGTTGTTGACGCTATGAGGCGTGTTGTTTTAGATGATTTGCGCGGCGTGCCGATACGCTTGCTTTTGGAGGAACATCTGCGCGATATGCGGGCATGGTCGCCGCCAGAGAGCGTGCATGCGCTGGATTTGGATCAGTTGCGCCGCCCAGAGATTAGTTTTTGGACGCTTTGCGAAGGCAATGCATTGCTGGGTTGTGGCGCACTCAAAGATTTGGGTGGCCAAGAAGCAGAGATCAAGTCCATGAGGACGGCGACTGCACATCGCGGCAAAGGTGTGGGCAATGAGATGCTCAGTCATATTCTAAGTGCCGCCAAGGAGCGCGGGATGAAGCGCTTGAACCTTGAAACTGGCACTCAACCGCAATTTGCTCCTGCTCGGGCTTTGTATGCGCGTCATGGATTCACCGAATGCGGTCCATTTGCGGACTATGCGTTCGATGTTTACAGCTACTTTATGACGCGAGCGCTCTAAATTTGTCCAAATTTGCTAAAATTGGACAAATTTAGAAATTCAGCTGTAATTCCCAAGGAGCCGATCATGTGGAGTCTAGCCTCAGCCAAACAGCAGTTCTCAGAAGTGGTGCGCCTTGCTGAGCGCGAGCCGCAGGCGATCATGCGGCACAACAAAGAGGTGGCAGTGTTGCTCAGTGCGCGGGATTTTGCGGAGTTTCGGGCTTGGCGCGCGCAGCAAATGATGGTGGGCGATGACAAAACCGCAGGGCAGAAATTTCTTGATGGAATGGCCGAGATTCGCCAAATGCTGATAGATGCTGACCCCGACTACGATGGCATTGAGCTGCCGCCGCGCACCGACAGATCCAACGCGATGATTGAGATGCTGGAGCAAGAGTTTCCGTATGGCGAGAATCCAGATGGTTCGCCTCGCCTGAAACCGTTGTAAGCGTGCAGGCTTTAAAAGCAGCGCAATATGGTTCTACTGGATTCCAACATCATCAGCGAAACGCTCAAGCCCTTTCCCGATGCCCAAGTGACGCATTGGATGGCCAAGCAAACTGCATTGGCCGTTTCCGTGATTTCGCTCGATGAGGTGCTGTATGGCTTGCAGCGCAAGCGCATGATGGCAGGGCTGGCTCGCTTTGAGCATCTTTTGAAAATTGCTGAAATCATCGTACTAGATGAATCCATGGCGCGAACAGCAGCATCATTGCGCTCCGATTTTTCTCAGCAAGGCATCACCCGCAGCCAGCAAGATATGCAAATCGCAGCCACGGCTATTGCGCGAGAATGCACACTGGCTACACGCAACACAAAAGATTTTGCAGGCTGCAGCTTGCGGCTCGTTAATCCGTTTTCTGATACTCCAGAGACTAAAAATTCATGAAACCATTCGCATTTATCTTCCCCGGTCAAGGCTCGCAATCTGTGGGCATGTTGGATGCTTGGGGCGATCACCCAGCTGTGACGTCCGTTGTGCAAGAAGCGTCAGAGGCGTTGGGCGAGGATCTGGGCAAGCTGATCAAAGAAGGGCCGAAGGAGGCGTTGGCGCTGACCACGAATACGCAGCCTGTGATGCTGGTGGCGGGGGTGGCAGCTTATCGGGCTTGGATTTTCGAGGGTGGCAGCAAGCCGGCTGTGGTGGCGGGGCATTCGCTGGGTGAGTATTCGGCCCTCGTTGCCTCTGGCGTGCTCGGCTTGAAAGATGCGGTGCAAACCGTGCGCCTGCGTGCTGCGGCAATGCAAGAGGCTGTGCCAGTGGGCACGGGGGCGATGGCGGCAGTGCTGGGTATGAGCGCCTCCGATGTGATGGCGGGTTGCGCGGAGGCTGCTGCTGCGTCGGGCGAGGTGGTGGAAGCGGTGAACTTTAACGATCCGGCGCAGACGGTGATTGCGGGGAGCAAAGCGGGCGTGGAGAAGGCCAGTGAAGTACTCAAGGCCAAGGGCGCAAAGCGCTGCTTGCCGCTGCCGGTGAGTGCGCCTTTCCATTCGAGCTTGATGAAGCCAGCAGCCGAGAAGCTGCGCGAGAAATTGGCCGTGCTCACATTTAACGCACCGCAAATTCCGCTGGTGAACAACATTGATGTGGCGATCGAGACCGATGCCGCCAAGATCAAAGATGCCCTCTACCGCCAAGCCTTCGGCCCGGTGCGCTGGGTGGAATGCATTGCGGCGATCAAAGCCCGAGGCATGAACACCATGATCGAATGCGGACCGGGCAAGGTGCTCTCAGGCATGTGTAAGCGCATCGATGCAGAGATCACAAGCGGCGCAGTGTTTGATCCTGCGTCTTTGGCCGAGGCCAAGGCGCTCTTGGCGTAATAATTCATTTGAACGCAGAAGACGCAAATATCTATGACCAACCCTACAGAACAACACACCGCCCTCGTCACCGGCGCGACGCGCGGCATTGGCGCGGCGATTGCGCAAGAGCTGAAAAGCCAAGGCATGTTTGTGATCGGCACGGCCACCACTGCCGAGGGCGCTGCCAAGATCACCGCAGCGGGCATTGCAGGCGTGGTGCTCAATGTGAACGATGCAGCGGCCACCGATGCGTTGATCGAGAGCATCGTGAAAGAGCGCGGCGGTTTGCAGGTGCTGGTCAACAACGCCGGCATCACGCGCGATACCTTGGCCATGCGCATGAAAGACGAAGACTGGGATGCCGTGCTCGACACCAATCTTAAAGCCGTGTTTCGCATCAGCCGAGCCGTGATTCGCCCAATGATGAAGCAACGCTATGGCCGCATCATCAACATCACTTCGGTGGTGGGCGCATCAGGCAATGCAGGCCAAGCCAATTACGCGGCGGCCAAAGCGGGCTTGGCGGGCATGACACGAGCCCTCGCTCGCGAGCTGGGCAGCCGCAACATCACCGTCAATTGCATCGCCCCTGGCTTTATCGAAACGGATATGACCGCCAATTTACCCGAAGAGCAACAAAAAGCCCTGCTCGGCCAAATTGCGCTCGGTCATTTGGGAAAGCCCGCCGACATTGCCCACGCCGTGGCCTTTGTGGCCAGCCCGCGAGCGGGCTACATCACGGGGCAAGAAATTCATGTCAACGGTGGGATGTACATGTGATGGGCTCTTTTTTAATGAAAATCAGCTAATAGCCGGCATAGAATCTATATAGTTTGCTATTGAATAAATAGCGCTGACCGCCATCATTGCCCGGTCGCCGTCAAGCCGCAGCTCAGGCTCAACACGATTTGACCCCCGCCAGGAAAGCTCGGAATCGTGAAGCCGGATTGCAAGGTGGCCAAGGCAATACTTGGCGCACCACAAGATGCGCCGCCGCTTGCCGTGCAAGTCACCGGGCCAATGCAGCGCAGCCCTGGCGCTGCGGGATCGCGCAGCACCGAGTTGCTTGCATCCGAGGGGCCAGCGTTGGCCACAGTGATCGTGTAGGTGGTGGTGCTGCCAGCGACCAATGTGCTGGTGTTGTTGGTTTTGGTGATTGAAATGGCTGCAACAGCCAAAACGTTGTCTGTGTCCGAGGCACTGTTGTTGGTGGGTGTGCCATCGACGATGCCGCTGGGTAGCGTCAAGCTGACCGCGTTGGTCACGCTGCCGTTGAGCGCCGTGACGCTGGCAGACACTGTAAACACCACGGTCGTGCCAATCGGCAAAGTGGGTATCAGCAGGCCAGCGCCTTCTAAACCAGAGACATTCACCAAGGGTGGGCAGGCTGCGCCCACGCCATCAGCAGCGCAATTGACGCTTGTTTTGCTCAAACCCACAGCCATAGGATCTCGCACTGTCACGTTGTCTGCATTGCCTGGGCCCGCATTGCCTACCGTGATCACATAGACTGTGGTGCCCAAAGCCGTCACTTGATTGACACCATTGGTCTTGCTCACAAATACATCCACATTCGGGCGGCATTCGCGCAATTGAATTTGGGTGCTGGCGAAATCATCGCCATTTGCTCCGAGCACGGTATCCCACAGCTGAAGCGTCACTGCATTGGCACCAGCGATGAATGTGCGTTGGCGCAGCGTCCAAGTGTCCGTCACGCCAGCACCTTCATTGGGATAGCTGTCAGCCCCAAGGCTTGCCGTGGCAGTGCCTGTCACAACACGAAAATCAATCAAGGGCAAATCGGTTGCTCCGCTGCCAGAAGCCAATGCGTTAGAGCCGTAATACATCCATTGGTAAGTGCGGCCAATTTCCAAGCCCGTGACCGATTGCGACCAAATTCGATACGCAGCACCTGTGTTGTTGCCATTGCTGTAGAGCCAATTGCTTGTTCCGGCGACGCTGCGCGAGGGATCACCGGGAAATGGGTTTTGGATCACGGTGCCACCCGCATAATTTTTTGCGCCGCTTTGCAGTGCAACCGTTGTGTCGGCCGGATAGGCATTGCTGGCACCTTGCGTAACACTTGCGCCCACGCCTTGGCTGATGTCTGCAAAATTACTGTTTGAGATCAAATTAAGCAATTGTTCGGTGCTGCCGGCAGGGCAGATGGAGGCGCTGCTGATCACGCGGGTGCTTGCTGGCACGACAATATCGGAGTCAGACGCATTATTTGGCAGCGTTGGATCCACAGTGCCCGCAGGTGGCACGATGCTCGCTGAGTTGGTGACATTGCCACTGGTGGCCGTCACTTGCGCATTGACGGTGAATGTCAAGCTGCTTCCCGCGGGGAAGGTGGCAATCGTCAGCCCAGTTTGGAATGTGCTGGTGCTGATCGAGACCGGGCAAACCGCGCCGCCTTGCGCACTGCATGCAATCGACAACAGCACCAAGCCAGCCGAGGGCGTATCCGTCAAGACGGCATTGTTGGCGCTGGATGGCCCCGCATTTCCGACCACGAGGGTGTAGGCCGAGACGCTCCCACTGGTGACCGTCGTGATGCCATTGCTCTTGGTGATGGACAAATCGGCGTTTGGCGTGGTGATCGTGGTGGTGGCCGTGGCCAGGTTGTTTGACGGTGTGGGATCGTTGTAGCCCGCTGGCAGGCTCACGGTGGCGGTGTTGGTGACCAAGCCGGCCGTGATGGCTGTACCCGAGACAACGATTTGGATTTGCCCTCCGCTGTTCAAAGCCACGCGCGGCAAGCTGATGGCATTGCCACTGCCAGCGCTGCCCGCGCCGACCGTGGAGGTGTCGCAATCGGCACTGCCAGCGACCAGCGTGCAGACCCACGTGACGCTGCCGATGTTGGCAGGCACGATATCACTGACGCTGATCGTGCCGGGCACATTGGCCGGGCCGTTGTTGCTGACCAGCAAGGTGTAAGCCACAGGCTGGCCGACTTCTACAGCAGCCGTGCCGCTTTTGCTGATCACAAGATCGGCGGTGGTGCCCGGCGCACCGCTGATCACGATATCTTCTTGCGTGCTGCTGGCCGCGTTGTAGTTGCTGCCGCCCACAGGTTGGCCGCTGGCATATGTGCC
>JANNED010000300.1:0-5102 GCA_031388245.1 Variovorax sp. | reverse complement strand
ATGCGACTTATTGGCTTTCGACTCTCAATGAGTGGCTCAAGCAGCCTGTGCCCCAACACGCCCAGCAAAGCCTTGACTGATTCAATGTACTCCTCCATTGCATCACGGTCACCTCTCGGTAAAGTTGGAATTTGCGGCTGAGCGGAGTTCTTTACCAGATACTGTCCAGATTTTGTCGCCTCCGTGATCAATCTAGATTCCAGATATCGTATGTGCCCCTTAGTTAGATTTTCATCTTTGCTGGTGAATGCAATTAACTCACTCCAAAAATCTTTTCCACTGATATGACTTGCGAGTCTATCTATCACGACCTCCGCTTCGCCAATATAAACCGCGTTCTCTCCAGTTTGATCATCCTGCCCAACAAGAAAATAAACCCCAGGGCATTTCACCTCTTTCCATTCGCGGAGCTCTTGGAATCGTGAACGAGGACAGGCCAGAGCTTGCCCAGACCAATTCGTAATCTCAGCGTGTCGGATGCCGATAGATCCCCATCGGTGAGATAAATGCGAATCTGCTTTCCCATGATTACTTGATAGATCAATCAGTCGTTTAGCAAAATTGCGCTTATTGTCCAAGCTGAGGAGGTGAACCGTCCTTATTCGCAGCCAGCAAACCGGTCTTGGTGTAGATCGCCAGCTTGTCTCGGGTATCCACAATATCTAAATTACGCATGGTGAGCTGGCCAATTCGATCAGCTGGGGAGAACGGCGCGTCTTCAACCTTTTCCATACTCAAGCGTTCAGGCTTGTAAGTGAGATTTGGGCTTTCGGTATTCAACAGAGAATAGTCGTTGCCGCGACGCAGTTCAAGAGTGACTTCACCTGTAATAGCGCGAGCCACCCAGCGTTGGGCAGTTTCGCGCAGCATGATGGATTGGGGGTCGAACCAGCGGCCTTGGTAGAGGAGGCGTCCAAGCTTTCTGCCGTTATCGCGGTATTGCTCAATGGTGTCTTCGTTGTGGATGCCAGTGACCAAGCGCTCGTAGGCAATGAAGAGCAGCGCGAGGCCGGGGGCTTCGTAGATGCCTCGGCTTTTGGCTTCGATGATGCGGTTCTCAATCTGATCGCTCATGCCCAAGCCGTGGCGGCCACCGATTTTGTTGGCTTCTAAAAAAAGCTCGACCAAGTTATCGAAGCGCTTGCCATTCAGCGCAACGGGCTGACCTTCCTCAAAGCGGACGCTCACGGTTTCGTGCTTCACCACGCAATCCTCGCGCCAGAAGGGCACGCCCATGATGGGGTTCACGATTTTGATGCCGCTGTTTAAGAACTCTAAATCTTTGGCCTCATGCGTTGCGCCGAGCATGTTGCTGTCTGTGCTGTAGGCCTTTTCGGCGCTCATCTTGTAGCCAAAGCCTTCTTTGGTCATGAAGGCGCTCATCTCGGCGCGGCCGCCCAGCTCATCGATGAAAAGCTGATCGAGCCACGGCTTGTAGATTTTTAAACTCGGGTTTGTGAGCAGCCCATAGCGGTAAAAGCGCTCAATATCGTTGCCTTTAAACGTGCTGCCATCGCCCCAGATGTTGACATCGTCTTCCTTCATGGCCGACACCAGCATCGTGCCGGTGACGGCGCGGCCTAGCGGCGTGGTGTTGAAATAGGTGATGCCGGCGGTGGAGATGTGGAATGCGCCGGCTTGCAGCGCGGCAATGCCTTCTTGCGCGAGTTGCAAGCGGCAATCAATCAAGCGGGCTTTTTCAGCGCCGTATTCCATGGCTTTGCGCGGAATCTCGTCGTAATCAGGCTCATCGGGCTGGCCGAGATTGGCGGTGTAGGCATAGGGCTTGGCGCCTTTGTTTTTCATCCAGCGCAGGGCGGCTGACGTGTCGAGCCCGCCTGAGAAAGCGATGCCTACTTTGTCGCCGATGGGAAGGGATTGAAGGATGGTGTTTGACATATTTTTATAAGCCAAATGGGCATTTAGCCGGCATAGATCGTGCGTAGTATGCTATTGAATAAATAGCAGTGATCAAGCAAAATGACAGATATAGTGATACGGCTCGGTGCATCGAATATCGAATTTGCTGTTTGCTGGCACGCTGAATTGCTCCCCCACCCCAGATTTCACCCAGGCCTCAGAGCCCGCGAGCTTGTATTCACAGCTGCCGCCTACACACTCCATGATCTCAGCCGCGCCAGTGTTAAACACCAAACTACTGGGCAAAATCACACCCGCTGATTTCTTCGTGCCATCTGGCAACGTAAAGCTGTGGCTCACGCATTTGCCATCAAAATAGACGTTGGCTGCAGTAGTTAAAGTGACGTTGGATACATGCTGTGTCATAGGAGTTCAAGCTAAAAAACGAGCAGCCATTGAAGAGCATGGCGCTGAGATCGTAAATTGTTTATTTTAAGGCTTGCTGGTGCAAGCTAGGCGGCTCAAGCGTGCAAGTTTAAGCGCTTGCAAATCTCCATGACTGTGGCGGCTTGGTTCATGCTGTAAAAATGCAGGCCGGGCACACCTGCATTGCGCAGCTGATCGCAAAGATCAGTGACGACATCAAGGCCAAAGGATTTGATAGAGGCCGTGTCATCACCAAAGGCAGACAAGCGTGTGCGAATCCAGCGGGGGATTTCTGCGCCGCAGGCATCGGAAAAGCGCATCAACTGGGAAGAATTGGTGATCGGCATGATGCCGGGCACGACGGGGATCTGGGCGCCGAGCTTGTCGGCATCATCCACAAAGCGAAAATAGGCATCGCTGTTGAAGAAGTATTGTGTGATGGCGCTGCTCGCTCCTGCTTTCACCTTGGCCAAGTAGGCTTGCAAATCAGCATCCGGCGATTTGGCCTGCGGATGCATCTCAGGATAGCAGCCCACCTCAATGTGAAAGGCATCGCCCGTCTCGGCACGGATGAAGGCAATCAGCTCACTGGCGTATTTGAATTCACCAAACGCACCGTAGCCACTGGGCAAATCGCCACGCAAAGCCACCATGCGTTGGATACCGGCTTGTTTGAAGAGCTCGAGCTGGGCGCGAACACTTGTCTTGCTCGAACCAATGCAGCTGAAATGCGGTGCAGCATCATAGCCATCTTTCAAAATCGCTTGCACGGTTTGTAATGTGCCATCTTGTGTAGAACCACCTGCGCCATAGGTCACGCTGAAAAATTGTGGCTTGAGCGCGTAGAGCTGATGGCGAACTGCGACCAACTTTTCAGCGCCTTCTGGCGTTTTGGGGGGGAAGAATTCAAAACTGATGGGAGGTTTTTGGGTTGAACTCATGCTTTTTCTTTCACATTTTTTTGACTGCGTGCACGAAAAATTCGCGGTTGCCATCACCGCCCGAGATCGAGCTTTCAAAATAATTCTTTACGGCGAAGCCAGCTTGCGCGTAGCCATCGCGGATACGTTGTTCGACTTTTTCATACAAAGCAGCATCTTTCACAATGCCGCCTTTGGCCAAATCGCCGGGCTGCAATTCAAACTGCGGCTTGACGAGTATGAGCAGATCAGCACTCGGTTTGAGATGCTGCGCAAAGCCTGGTATGAGCAAGGTTTGCGAGATGAACGACACATCACCCACCAGCAGGTCAAATTGGCTATTTTTAGAAGGAAAATGATCAGTAGCCGGCATAGAATGTGCGTACAGTGCTATTAAATCAATAGTATCCAATTCACGGGCATTGATGCGCTCAAGGCAGGTCACGCGCGCATCTGTACGCAGCCGCGCATGCAACTGCGCATGCCCCACATCCACGCCCACCACGTGCGCTGCGTCTTGCTGCAACAGGCAATCGGTGAAGCCGCCGGTGCTTTGGCCAATGTCTAAGCACAGCTTGCCTTGCACTGAAATTCCGCTTAGCTTCAAAGCACCTTCAAGCTTCAAGCCGCCGCGAGATACGTAGCGTGCTTCTGCGGCATCCAGCAGCTCCAGCTCAACATCATCAAACAACTCATCGCTCTTGCTCACAGCCTTCCAGCCCTCGCGCGTGAGCTTGCGCACACCCGACTCAATCAAGCGCTGCGCTTGGCTGCGCGAGGTTGCTAATCCGCGATGGACGAGGAGTTGATCAGCACGCATAGAAGGAAGAGAAGAATTTTTGAACGCAGAGGTCGCAAAAGTTACGCAGAAGACGCAAAAGAAAAACCAAAATTTGGCTGTTTCTTTTCTGCGTCCTCTGCGAATTCTTCGCGCCCTCTGCGTTCAAAGGCTTTCTGTCTTAGCTCTTTATGCAGCTTAATAGCGATACGTATCAGCCTTGTAAGGCCCAGCCATTTTCACGCCAATGTAGTCAGCCTGCTCTTTCGACAATTCAGTGAGCATCGCGCCCACTTTCTTCAGGTGCAGGCGAGCCACTTTTTCATCCAAATGCTTTGGCAACACATAGACCTTGCCAGACTGATAGTCTTTTGTTTTCGTGAACAACTCGATTTGTGCAATCGTCTGGTTCGCAAAAGATGAAGACATCACGAAGCTTGGGTGGCCTGTGCCGCAGCCCAAATTCACCAAGCGGCCTTTGGCCAACATGATGATGCGCTTGGCAGGCTTGCTGCCTTTCTTCGGGAAGATCACGTGGTCAACTTGCGGCTTGATTTCTTCCCACTTGCATTTTGCGAGCGAGACGACATCGATTTCATTGTCGAAGTGGCCAATGTTGCAAACGATAGCCTGATCTTTCATGGCCTCCATATGCTTGTAGGTGATCACGTCTTTGTTGCCCGTGGCAGAGACAAAGATATCTGCTTTGTCAGCCGCGTATTCCATCGTCACCACTTTATAGCCTTCCATTGCGGCTTGCAGCGCATTGATCGGGTCGATCTCTGTCAGCCACACTTGCGCGGACAGAGCGCGCAAAGCTTGTGCCGAGCCTTTACCCACATCGCCGTAACCGGCAACAACTGCGACCTTGCCAGCAATCATCACATCGGTGGCGCGCTTGATCGCGTCAACCAAAGATTCGCGGCAGCCATAGAGGTTGTCAAACTTGGATTTCGTCACGCTGTCGTTCACGTTGATCGCGCGGAACGCGAGCGTGCCCTTGGCAGACATTTCATTCAAACGCAACACGCCTGTGGTGGTCTCTTCCGTCACGCCGATGATGTTTTTCAGGCGACGTGAATACCATGTTGGGCCAAGCTGAAACTTGACCCAACATG
>JANNED010000274.1:0-5555 GCA_031388245.1 Variovorax sp. | reverse complement strand
CCGACGATGGCGATGAATTCACCCTGCGTCATTTGCAGCGAAATATCTTCGACAGCAAACTGGCCTTGTGCCAACAGTTCATCGTTATAAGCCAGCCAGACATGTTGAAAATCAACGAATGGCCGTGTTGCGGCAGATGTGGCGGCAGATGAGGCGGTGGAGGCAGGAGAATTCATATTTTTATACCAAATCAAGGATTAGCCGGCATAGAATCTACACACTTAGCTCACTATTTGATAGCAAAAAACCAGAAGACTTTGAACTCTTCTGGTCTTGCTGGGCACACAGGCGCTGCTTATTTCTTCACAGGCGGCAGCACATTGAGCTCAGCCTTGGTGGGCAGGAAGCCGCCGTTCCAGACATCATCGACCTTCACGCGGCTTTTGGTGTTGAACGCATCCGAGACTTGGCTTGCCATCAGCGACATGCGACCCGGATTGATTTGGCCAAAACCTTCGGCGCGCGCGTCTGGGCTGTTGATCACGGAATCAATCGCCAAACGCAAGCGGCGCTCTTCCAAATCGACGTTGATGATGCCATCGCGGTTTTTCACATACTGAATCGCCACATCAGGCTTGGCCATCACTTCTTTCACGCCCTTGGTGAAGGCCAGCAAGAAGGCTTTCACCGCGGCAGGATTCTCTTTGATCAGCTTGGGGCTGGCCACAATGGCATTGCCATACAGCTTCACGCCAAAATCAGAGTAAGGCAACACAACGATGTCTTCGGTTTTCACGTTGCGGGCTTCGAGGTTGAGCAGCGAGGTGAAGGAAAAACCAGTGATCGCATCGACATCGCCGCGCGCGAGCATGGTTTCGCGCAAGGGCGGATCCATCGTGACCCAAGTGACTGCGCCCACATTGTTGGCTTTTTGGAAGACAGGGAAGGCGCGGCGGCCTGCATCAAATACCGGTGCGCCTAGCTTCTTGCCCACGAGATCAGCGGGTTTGGTGATGCCGTTTTTCTTGAGCGTGAGCACAGCGGCAGGCGTGTTGTTGTACACCATCATCACAGCCACGGGCTTGTTGGGCGCATCTGGGTTGTTGGCATGGAATTCCATGAGCGCGGCCATGTCGGCAAAGCCCATATCGTAGGTGCCAGAGGCCACGCGCTGCACCGTGTTGCCTGAGCCCGTGCCTGCATCCAAGCTCACATCCAGCTTCACATCTTTGAAATAGCCTTTGGCAATGGGCGAGAGGAACAAAGCGGCAGGGCCTTCAAAGCGCCAATCGAGCTGGAATTTGATGGGAGTCAAGGCTTGGGCCTGCGCCGCACCTGATAACAATGAGGCAGTCGCAATGGCCGTGGCGGCAAAAGATTTCAGGGCAGAACGCTTGTTCATAAAAACTCCAAAGGATGATAAAAATCGGATGTGATGCGCTAACGGTGGCATGCTGATGGTCTGCAAGAAAAGTGCCGCCCGTTCGCCATGCTTTTGAGCGTATTTATGCACACTTTGCGTGCAGATTGTATACAGTCTGGTGCGCAAAGCAGTGCGCACTAACCCGTAAACGTGCGCAGCAAAGCAAGTGGCGCAAAGGCCACCCGCGTGTGCGCTGAGTAGCTGCGCCAGGCTCAATCAGTGGAGCAAATCGGCCAAACTTCTGGCGATGACTTTTGTCGCGCGGCGCAAATCGTCTAAATTCAGGCGTTCATCGGCTCGCTTGGCATTCGATTCCAGCACCGTGCGCGGCCCAGCGCCATAGATCACGCCAGGAATGCCACGCTCCACATACAAGCGCACATCGGTGTACAAAGGTGTGCCCAATGCAGGAATCGGCTCTCCAAACACCGCGCTCCCGTGCTTTTGTAAGGCTTGCACGAGCGGCGCGTTGCCGGGCAAAGGCTTCATGGCTTGGGCGAGCAGCATACGCCGAATCTGCACGGTGATCGCGCCCGAGCCGCGCGGCGGCTGGTAGCTGGCCGCAGCGGCCATGATGGTGTTGCGCAGGCTCTGCTCTACCTGCGCCGCATCTTCTTCGGGAATCATGCGGCGATCCAGCTTTAACGTGACTTTGCCGGGCACCACATTGGTGTTCGTGCCGCCTTCGATCATGCCGATGTTGAGATAAGGATGCGTGATGCCTTCAACGTTGGAGGTGATGTTTTTGTATTCGGCATTTAAAGCATACAAAGCGCTCATGATGTGATTGGCACCTTGCAAGGCATCGATGCTGGTATCAGGAATGGCGGCATGGCTGTTTTGCCCAAGCACTGTGACTTCCATTTGCAGGCAGCCATTGTGAGCCACCACCACTTGGTAGCTGAAGCCCGCAGCAATCATCAGATCAGGCTTGGTGATGCCCTCACGAAGCAGCCAATCGGGGCCGACTTCGCCGCCAAATTCTTCGTCATAAGTGAAGTGCAATTCCACGCTGCCTTGGCTGGGTTTGGCAACAGCCTCTAACGCACGCAAGGCGAAAGTGAAGGTGGAGAAATCGCATTTGCTGACGGCGGCGGCTCGCCCGTAGATGAAGCCGTCTTGGATGTCGCCGCCATACGGATCGTGCGACCAGCCCTCGCCGGGCGGGACCACATCGCCATGGGCGTTGAGGGCAATGGTTGTGCCGCCTGCGCCAAAGCGTCTGCGCACGATCAAATTGGTGATCGTCTCCAGCCCTGCTGCGGCGACAGCCGCTTGGGGGGGGCTGTGCTGCTCAGCCTCATAACCAAAGGCTTGGAGCAGCTCGGCCGTGCGCAGCGCATGTGGCGTGTTGTTGCCAGGCGGGGTGTCGGTGGGCACTTGGATCAATGCTTGGAGGAATTTGACTTGGCTTTCAAAGTGCTGGTCAATCCAAGTATCGAGTTGTTGATGTGTGGTGTTTGTCGTCATCTTTGAAATGGGAGTGATTGAAACTTTCGCGCTTTTCACATTACGCAGACGGGGTGCTTTCATGCGCCAAATCATTGAGCAATTGCGAAAAAGCTTGCACTGCCAATGCCATATCGTCATTCGTTGTAGATTCCAGCGGGTTGTGGCTGATGCCTGCGTTTTCCCCGCGCACAAAAAGCATGGCTTGCGGCATGATGGTGTGCAGCTTCATCGCATCATGGCCTGCGCCGCTGGGCATGCGAAAGGCCGGTAGCCCCAAGCGCTCTACAGCGCGCGCCCAGCGCGCTTGCCATGCCGCATCTGAAGGCGCAGCAGCGGCGCGTAAGGTTTCTTCCATTTGGCAGCTCACGCTGCGGCGCTGGCAAATCGCTTTGAGCTGTGCGAGCACATCCGTGACCAAGGCATCGCGCTGGGCATCCAGCGGCGCACGCAGATCCAGGCTGAAGGTGCAGCGCCCGGGCACGACATTGATCGACCCACCCGGCACATTGAGCATGCCCAGCGTCGCCACAGAATCCGAATCTTGCATCGCTCGCTTTTCCATGTAAACGCTGAGCTCAGCCATTGCGGCGGCGGCATCGCGCCTTTGATGCATCGGCGTGGTGCCGGCGTGGCTGGCCTGGCCGATGATCTCGCCCATGAAGCGCACACTGCCATTGATGGAAGTGACCACGCCCAATGGCAAATTCATTTCATTTAACACCGGGCCTTGCTCAATATGCAGCTCAACGAAGCCCAGATACTGTGCGGGATCACGTTTCAGGGTAGCTATCTTATTGATAGCGTCCTGCATCGATTCTGTGCCGGCAAACAGCACATTTTTCATCAAAATACCTTCTTGATCAGCCTGTTCGAGCCAAGCGGGATTGAAATCCCCCGTGAGCGCGCCTGAGCCCAGAAATGTGGCTTTATACCGCTGGCCTTCTTCCTCGGCAAACGCCACCACTTCAATGCCAAAGGGCAGGCGCTTGCCGGCCTTGTGCAACTCGCGCACACACATCATCGGCGTGAAAATACCTAAGCGGCCATCGTATTTGCCGGCATTGCGCACCGTATCGTAATGGCTGCCAGTCAAAAGGTATTTTTGAGACCCTTTGCTAGACAAATCAGGCACTTTGCCGGCGTATTCCCTAGCTAGATAGCTATCACTTTCATAGCGACCCACGACATTGCCCAAGACATCAATGGCGACCGAATCAAAGCCACATTCGCGCATACGGGCCGCAATCTCAGCCGCGCAGGCTTTGTGCGCATCCGTCATGTAAGTGACGGTGAGCTGGCCGCGCTCTTTGAATTGCGGATCACTGTGCTGAGCTAAGCGCTCGTGCCAATCCCAAAGCTCGTTGCCCAAGTGGGGCTGGGTATCAAATTTATCGTTCAGGCGAATTTCTGCAATGCGGTGAATATTGCGCAAACATTCGGCCAATTCAAAATCGGGATGGCCGGCTAGGCGCCGCGCAAAGGTGCTGATGATCTGCTGGCGGCTCAATCCCAAGCCGCGCGGCCCGCGCACGGCCAGAATGAAAGGCCAACCGAATTTAGCGTTGTAATCTGCATTGAGCTGCTGTAGCTTGGCAAATTCTTCCTTGCTGCAATCGGTCAAGCCTGCTTTGCTTTGCTCATGGGTGGATTCATCGGTCAGGGTGTTGCTGACCATCGCTTTGCCAGCCAACTCGGGGTGAGCGCGGATCAAAGCGATGCGCCGCTCTCGGCTGGCCTGCGAGACGACTTGTGTCATCGTGTATTTCAGTGCGGCAAGCGAGGCAAATGGCCGTTGTGCCATGGCGGCTTTCGCGATCCACGGCGAATGCTCATAGATGCCGTCGAGCAGCGCCGTGGCCTCGTCTGGCGATGCGGCGTTGAGTTGATGCAGTGTCAGTGTCATGGTGCGGGAGGTGTGACGGGGTGGGTTTGCTGCCAATGCTGCGCGATATCGATTCGCTTGGCAACCCAAACGTGATCGAATTGTGCGATGTGATCGAGAAACCGCTGCACAGCCGCGATGCGGCCTGGCCTGCCCAGCAGGCGGCAATGCATGCCAATGCTCATCATTTTGGGCTGATTCAGAGCTTGCGGATCACCCTCGGCATAAAGCGCATCAAAGGTGTCTTTGAGGTATTGAAAAAATGGATCGGCATGGGAATAGCCTTGTGGCAAACTAAACCGCATGTCGTTGCAATCGAGCGTGTAGGGCACGATGAGTTGATGCGCATCCGTGCCATCGCTTCTGCGCAGCTTCATCCAAAAAGGCAGGTCATCGCCATAGTAGTCGCTCGCATATTCAAAGCCTTGATCGGCCACGAGGCGCAGCGTATGGGGGCTGTCGCGCCCGGTGTACCAACCATTCGCGGTTATGCCGAGTGATTTAAAAATCGCGAGCGCCTCCTGCATGTGAGCGCGCTCCATCTCTTCAGGCAGGTTCTGATAATGAATCCATTTGAGGCCATGGCATGCGATCTCATGGCCTAGGCTCTTGAATGCAGCTGTCACGTCTGGGCAGCGCTGCAAAGCCGAGGCCACACCAAACACCGTGAGCGGCAGATGGCGTTTTTCAAACTCTCGCAAGATGCGCCACACGCCTGCGCGCGAGCCGTATTCATAAATACCATCCATGCTCATGTGGCGAGCAGGGAAGCTGGCGGGGTTGAACATTTCAGACAGGAATGTCTCTGAGCCTGCATCCCCATGCAGCACATGATTTTCGCCGCCTTCTTCAAAATTG
>JANNED010000234.1:0-5136 GCA_031388245.1 Variovorax sp. | reverse complement strand
AGGCGAGGCCACCAATGTGATCCCCGATAGCTGCAGGCTTGAAGGCACCGTGCGGACGTTCACCACCGAGCTGATTGATTTGATCGAAAAGCGCATGAAAGAGATTTCAGAAGGCTTGGCAGCGGCGTTTGGCGGCACGGTGGATTTTGAATTCGTCCGCAACTACCCACCGACGATCAACAGCGAAAAAGAAGCGCTTTTCTGCGCCAGCGTGATGGCAGAGATCGTGGGCTCGGGCAACGTCACAGCCCAAGAGCCCACCATGGGCGCAGAAGATTTCGCCTACATGCTGCAAGCCAAGCCCGGCGCGTATTGCTTCATTGCCAATGGCGATGGTGCACACCGAGAAATGGGCCACGGCGGTGGCCCGTGCATGCTGCACAACCCCAGCTATGTCTTCAACGACGATTTGATCCCGTTGGGTGCGACCTATTGGGTTCGGCTCACGGAAAAGTGGTTGGCCGCAGCTTGAACTGATTGCTTAGGCGCGAGCGGCTGATCGTTTGACAGCAGCTGCCTTGGTCTTCGCACGCACGCGTGGTGCAGCAACTGGCTTTGCATTCACCAGCTTGAACTTCGGCTTTGCTGGTGCATCCGCGATCACAGGCTCAGCCTCCAACGTTTTTGCTGCCGCCTCCTGCGCCTTGGCCAACAGCACCTGATGCTCCGCAAGCAAATAATCGCCTAAATCCGCCACATCGGGCAAAGCGCGACGGCAAGCAATCAAGCCGTAATCCAAGCGGCCTGCATAGCTCTGCACTGTCACGTTGAGTGCCATGCTGTGAACGACGATGGAGACGGGATAAAAGCTTGCTAGCTTTGCACCTGCGAAATACAGCGGCACGGGGCTACCGGGCACATTCGAGATGATCAGATTGCTGATCGGTGGCAAGGTATTGAGCAGCCCGGAGCGCGAGACTGCCGCTGCCACACCCGACATCAGCCACGGCGCGCCAAAGAGCGGGAAGTCTGTGGGCATCGCTGTTTTCACGCGGTTCATCATTTGTTTGTTGGCTTCTGAGGCTTCATGAATCACCGCCAGGCGCCGCACAGGATCAGCGATATCGGTGCCCATCACGGAGGTGACGAAGCTGACCTGATTGTTGGCCGAGGTATCGCCCGCTTCTCGCAGGCTCACTGGGATGGCCACAAGCAAAGTTTTCTCGGGCAAATTGTTGTGTTCTTTGAGATAGCGGCGCAATGCGCCTGCTGTTGTCGTCATGACCACATCGTTGAGCGTGCCGCCTAAAGTCTTGCCAATGAATTTCGTCTCAGCCAGCGAGATGGTGCGGCCAGCGAAGGTGCGCTGATTCGTGATGGATGCGTTGAGCATCGTGCGCGGGCCAAAGAGCTTGAGGTTTTGCGGCAAACCCCATTGGCGCTTGCCAGTCGTCTCGCTCGGCGCAGCCACCACATCTTTCAAGGCACGCAGCATTTGAGGCGCGGTTTGCACGAGCTTGACGACTTGCAGCGCCGTGTTGCGCAACGCTGCACCGCCCAGCTCAGCCATGCCCAATTGATACCGATGACTGCGCACTTTCTCACGCGGCGGCTTGACGATGCGGCCTGTGGCCTCCATGTCAAAAATCGCCTGCGCCACCGCCATGCCCGCCTGCCCATCCATGCCCGCATGATGCGCCTTGGTGTAGAGCGCGACCTGCCCACTTTTAAGGCCATCAATGATGAAAAATTCCCAAAGCGGGCGGCTGCGATCGAGCAAGCTCGAATGCAAACGAGCCACATATTGCTGCAGCAGCCGATTCGTGCCCGGCTTGGGCAGCGTCACATGGCGAACATGGTAGTCAATATCAATGTCTTCATCTTCCACCCACACCGGATTCGACAAATCAAACGGGATCAATGCGAGCTTGCGCGTGAACAAATCAGCAAGGTGCATGCGCTCTGAAATGCGCTGTTTGGCTGCTTCAAAAAAATCGTCGCTGGCAAAGCCATCTGGCAGATCCATCACGCAAAGCGAGCCGATATGCATGGGCATCTCGGGCGATTCGAGGTGAAGAAAGGTCGCATCTAAGCCGCTCAAATGATTCATGTTTGCTCTTTCAAAAACAATCCTTTAAATATGCGCTCATGCCGCGAGAGTGCGGGCTATGGAATACCCGCAAGCTGTCTCTTGCGTCACAATACTTGCATGATTTCAATCCCTTCTGCATTTTCCAGCACCTACGCGCAGGCGCGCGTGAAATTTTTGGAGGCCGCTGCAACAGCCGGCCTCGCCATTCAATCATTCGCTCACCCCCTCAAAGGCAAAGACGGCGAAGATCTCGCGATGGATGTCGCGCTCGATGGCGCCTCTGATGCAAAAGAGTTGCTCGTCGTCTCCAGCGCTTGTCATGGCGTGGAGGGCTATTGCGGCTCAGGCGTGCAGGTGTTTGCCTTGCATGATGCGGAGTGGCAGGGCAAAGCAAAAGCCGCTGGCGTGGCTGTGCTTTACATTCATGCGCTCAACCCCTATGGCTTCTCACACATTCGCCGCGTCACGAACGAGAACGTCGATCTCAATCGCAATTTTCAAGACTACTCCAAGCCCCTGCCACCCGCCACTGCCAACCCCGGCTACGCCAGCCTGCACGACCTTTTGCTGCCGACACAGTGGCCGCCCACTCCTGAAAACATAGCAAACTGTGCTGATTGGATGCTGGCAAATGCCCTCAAAGACTCAAAAAATCCCGATGAAGCCAGCGGCCTACGCGCCTTTCAGCAAGCCGTCACCAAAGGCCAATACACACATTCAAACGGTCTCTTCTTCGGCGGCCATGCGCCCACATGGAGCAACCTCACCTTGCGCAAAGTGCTGCGCCATTACGCACAAAAATGCGAGAAGTTTGCATGGATTGATCTGCACACGGGCTTGGGGCCGAGCGGCTTGGGCGAACGCATCTTCGCTTGCAAAGACGATGCCGCAGCCTACGCGCGCGCCTCACGCTGGTGGGGCAACGCAGGCAACCCGAGCGGCGAGACACCCGTGACCAGCATTTACAACGGCACATCGGCATCCGCATTCCTCACGGGCCTCATGTGGATGGCTGCCTATGAAGAAGCGCCTCAGGCGGAGTACACCGCGATTGCAATGGAATACGGCACGCAGCCTGTGAACGAGGTTTTGAATGCGCTGCGAGCCGATCATTAGCTGGCGAATCACCCCGAGGCCGATCCCGAATTGGTGAAACAGATCAAGCAGCAATTGATGGATGCGTTCTACACAGATACCGATGTGTGGAAAGGCCAAATCATCAGCCAAGCAAGGCAGGCTATGTTTCAGGCGGTGGATGGTTTGACGCGCTAAGCGCAAACGATCACCCATGCGAAGTGCTCGGCTTGGCACGTTATCCAGCCAGCCCCCGAAACCGCGCCACCTCCAGCAGCCCGTCAAAAATCAAGTTATCCACAAGCGCCACCTCATCGAGCCCGAGATAAGGGTGCATCTTCCAGCCTGCGCCGCCCGTCATGTAGAGCACAGGATCTTGCCCGCAACGATTTTGCACATGATGGCGCATGCGGCGCACTGCGCCTGCGATCGCATACGTGCCGCCGCTGGTGAGGGCATCGCTCGTGTTGGTGGGAAATTCTTGCACTTCACCTGTGGGCACATGCAAGCCTGCTGTGCCAGACTCCAAAGCTCTGAGCATGATGCCGTGGCCGGGCAAGATAAAGCCGCCTAAGAATTTGCCTTGAGAGCTGCCATCAGGTGAGCGCTGCACGCCAATCGCCTCGACCGTCACGGCCGTGCCCACCATCACCACCACCATCGGCTTCGGTGCTGCCGCATGTGCCGTCATCATCCGGTGCCACGCGCCAATCATCGCCACCCAGCGGTCTGCGCCCAGGCGCATCGGATGGTCATAGCCATTGATGAGCCCAGCTTCCTGCGAGCTGGAGAGCACCCACTGCGGATGCAAGTCCCAACGCTCCATGATCTGTTCTTGCACCCGCTGGCGCAGCGCGTCACCGGCCACAATGCAGCCGATCATTTTGGTCGGTGCGTCGTGAGCAGGAATACTTGCCCAAGCCACCTCAGCCAGTGTCTCAATATTTTCTAAAAATTCTGCACCACTGATCAACAACTCTGCTCCCGGCAGGGCATGGCTATAAAGCGCCCATTTCAAGCGGGTGTTCCCAACGTCAATCGCAAGTAGTGTCATGGCAGCAATCTGGTTTTGATTTCAGGCATTATTGCCAGAACTGAATGCGGATGGATGAGGTGTTTGTACTAAGCCAATTTGAACATCAATCTTTCGAGCCGTTGGCATCAATTGAGATTCAGACCCATGGCACATTGACGACTGTGAAAGAAACCCTATGAAACTCTATATCGGCAACAAAAATTACTCCTCCTGGAGCATGCGCCCCTGGGTGATGCTCAAAAACGCAGGCATCGCATTTGAAGAAATCAAACTGCGCTTTGACGGCTTTGCACCAGGCTCACAGTTCAGAGCAGAGATTGAAAAAATCAGCCCCGTCGGCAAAGTGCCTGTGCTGATTGATGGCGATTTGACGGTGTGGGACACGCTGGCGATTGCCGAATATGCGGCTGAGACTTTTCCTGACAAACAACTCTGGCCGACGGACAAAGCGCAAAGAGCCCGTGCCCGCAGCATCTGCGCCGAGATGCACAGCGGCTTTACCAACTTGCGCGGGGCTTGCATGATGAACATTGAAGCGAGCTTGCCCGATGTCGGTGCACTTGTGTTGCGCGACAAACCTACAGTAGTAGCGGATGTGCGACGCATTGAGACGATCTGGAGCGAACTGCTCACAGCGTACGGTGGCCCGTATCTCTTCGGCAGCCGCTTCACCATTGCCGATGCGTATTTCGCACCCGTGTGCATGCGCTTCAAAACTTATGCGCTATCGGCCAAGCCACAAATCAATGCGTATATCGAGGTGATTCGCAACGCACCCGGCGTAAAAGAGTGGATCGCGGATGCGCTGGTGGAAGATGATTTTCGGGATTTCGAGGAGCCATTTCGGCTGAGGCGCTGATCGAGCGCTAAACAAAAGAACACGGAAGGCACGAAAACTACACGGAAGACACAGAGAATACATTCAAAATTTGGCTGCATTTCTTCTGTGACTTCCGTGTAGTTTCCGTGTCTTCCGTGTTCGTCAATTCAAGCC
>JANNED010000089.1:0-3611 GCA_031388245.1 Variovorax sp. | reverse complement strand
CTTTATTTCTTCAAATTACTCCATAGCGGTAGCTAAGATTTTTCTTGTAACCAGTATGGCTTGGGTTTCTGGTGTCAGTTTTTCACAAACCAACGATAAAAATAAAACCAATCCTTGGAAGGTTTCTGTAGGTTTGGGGGTTGCATCGCTTCCTGAGTATGAGGGCGCTAGCAGGCGAGTTAATGCCTTGGCTCCTGATTTGAATGTCAGCTATAAAACAAACGGCTGGGGCACTATTGGCGTAGGCTCTAAGTCAAAAGGTGTTAGCTGGACAATGATCGATACAGAGGCCTACTCTCTCGGATTGAGTTTAGGAGCCGTGCAAGGCCGCGTGGATACCAAAGATGGCACTCTGTTTAGACCAGGTAGCAAAAGACTCAAGGGTATGGGGGAGATCAAATCCACGGCTGAATATGGCGTCTTTGGAAACGTGAACGCTGGCATACCATGGACCTTCGCACTTAAGAAAGATTCTGGCAATGGTAAGTTGAACACCAACGACGGTAGTTTTGATGGAAGCGGCGGCTCTGTCGTTGAACTGGGTGCTGAAATTCCTTGGGAGATTAATAGGAATCTTGCCCTGTCCTTATCCCCCAACCTCGTTTGGGCTGATAAAAAGCACAATCAAACTTATTTTGGCGTCACTGCTGCTCAATCAGCAAAAAGCGGTTTCTTGACTTACAGTCCTGCCGCAGGTATCAAGAGCATGGGCTTAACCTTGGCCAACAATTACAAAATTGACAATACTTGGTCAGTAAATACAGTTCTTTTTTTCAACAAACTTATGGGTGACGCAGCGAAAAGTTCTCTAGTACAGAATAAGATGCAAAGTCATTTGTACGTAGGTGCTTCATACGAATTCTGATTTGCTTGAGCCAGAATTACCCTGTGGTGCTCTCTGCAGTGCTGGCATACATACAACAATGATGTTGAATTTTGAGACACCAGAGACGCTACATCGATTGCCAGCGGGTATGGAGAGATTGCTATTTGCGGTTTCTCCATTGTTTCTTCAGCTCAATAAGCTTGTGCCAGCTCGATCGTTCAATGGCATTTATCCCAGTAATTCCGCCACATCCAGCATCCGCTGCGCCACATCAGCCAGCTTCAAGCCTTTGTCCATCGCAGTTTTGCGCAATTTTTCATAGGCTTGCTGCTCGGTGAGATTTTGGCGCTGCATGAGCAAGCCTTTGGCGCGATCAATCGTTTTACGCTCTTGCAGCTCTGAGCGGGCGCTTTGCAGCTCTTGGCGCAGACTTTGCTCATGCTCAAAACGCGCCATGGCTACATCCATGATCGGGCGGATGCGCTCGGGCGCGAGGCCTGCCACGATGTAGGCGTTGACGCCCGCAGCGACAGCGTCTTTGACATGCGTGGTGTCGTTGTTTTCGGTGAAGAGCACGATCGGGCGGCGCGCCTCGCGCGTGGCGATCACCACATGCTCTAGTGCGTCTCTTGCATCGCTTTCTGCATCAACGATGATCATGTCGGGCTGGAGTTGGGTGATGCGCTGCTCTAGGAAACTGTCGGCGGGCAATACGGCGATCAGGTTGTAGCCACTCTCGAGCAGGCCAATGCGCAGTTCGCGGCTGCGCACGGCCTCGTTGGAGGCATGCTCGTCTTTGGTGTCCGGGCTCAGCGTCTCGGGCGCAACCACGATGATGCGCAGCTTTTGAGCGGCCAACGCAGGCTCAATTTGAACAGCAGGAGAGGATTTCGTCATGTTCATCTATGAGTAGTGCAAAATTCAGGCCATATGTTGATCTTGGGATTTGAATCTTCTTGCGATGAAACAGGCGTGGCTTTGGTGCAGGTCTGCCTGCCGGGTGGTGGAAAAGCACCAGAAGCAGGCGCGGCTTTGCCGATTCCTACGCTTCTTGGTGCAGCACTGCACAGCCAAATTGAGATGCATCGCGCTTACGGCGGCGTGGTGCCGGAGCTGGCGAGCCGGGATCACATTCGCAGGCTGATTCCATTGACTATTGAGGCTCTCGCCAGCTCCAATACTGCGCTGAGCGCTATTGATTGCATAGCATACACGCGCGGACCAGGCTTGGCGGGCGCCTTGCTCACAGGGGCGGGCATGGCTTGTGCGCTAGGTAGTGCGTTGGGCAAGCCTGTGATTGGCGTGCATCATTTGGAGGGGCATTTGCTCTCGCCGTTTTTGAGCAGCGATCCACCTGAGTTTCCCTTCATTGCCCTGCTGGTGAGCGGCGGGCACACGCAGCTCATGCGGGTGGATGGTGTGGGGGTGTATGCACTGCTGGGCGAGACGATTGACGATGCAGCAGGCGAGGCTTTTGACAAGACGGCGAAACTGCTTGGCTTGCCTTACCCGGGTGGGCCGCAGTTGGCTAAGCTGTCTGAAGGCGGCGATCCGGCTGGATTCAAATTCCCGCGCCCTTTGCTGCACAGCGGCGATTTAGATTTTTCTTTCGCGGGCTTGAAGACGGCTGTGCTCACACAGATCAAGCGTTTGGTGGGTGATGTGCCAGAGGGCGCAACAGTGCGCGGAGCGGGAGTGGATTCTTTGTCTGATGCTACCAAGCGCGATTTAGCAGCCAGCATTCAAGCGGCGATCACGGAAGTGTTGATCAAAAAATCTCTTAAAGCCGTGCAACAGACGGGCTTGAATCGCTTGGTGGTAGCTGGCGGCGTGGGGGCGAATCGCAGCTTGCGGGATCAGCTCAACACAACTTGTGTAAAGCAGGGCATTCGCGTGCATTACCCCGAGCTGCATTTGTGTACTGACAATGGCGCGATGATCGCGCTGGCTGCTGCGATGCGATTGCAAGCAAAAAAGGCGCAGCCCTCGCGGGGCTACGCCTTTGATGTGAAGCCAAGATGGCCTTTTGATCAGATCTGATTTTTATCAGTTGATCGTCAACAGCGTCTGGCGGCTTTCAGGCGGGACTTTTGCAAATTTGCATGTCAACACGCCATGCTCCAGCTTGGCTTCGCTCTTTGCTGCATCCACATCGCTGCCGAGCTTGTAGGCTGCTTTAAAGCTGCGAGGTGCATCGTCTTTGGAGGTGATGCGCACGATGCGGCCTTCAATGCCAATTGTGAGTTGCTCTTTGGTCAAGCCTGGCACATCTAGGCTTAGCGTGATGCTTGTGTCATCGCTTTCGGCTTGATTGCCTAGAGCCGAGGGCTCGAAAGAGTCTGCAAAAAAGCGATCCAAGGCATCTGGACGAGACCAAACATTCGGGGCATAACCATAACCGTTGAGAGCAGCGGCGCGATGAACACGAACGGGAGAGAAAAACATAAGAAAACTCCTTTAAACTCGCGGCTCGTTCGCTTTGCATCCCCATGATGCAAGCGTTTCCGCATGGCTCATATCTGTAGTGCATGCTTCAGGTTTCAAGGGAGAAAATAGATGCCACAGGCTAAAAATAAATTCAGACGCAAGCTCTTGAAAAACGCACTGATCACCACGATATCAGGCAGTTTTTCAAGTGCATTCAGCCAAGTTGCAGGCATAAAAACTGCGCAGAGCGCTCCTATAAAGATAGCAATGATTGAGGCGCTCTCGGGTGCGTTTGCCAACACGGGCGAGGCTGTGCATCGCAATTTGGTGTGGGCCACGGAACGCATCAATGCGCGTG
>JANNED010000065.1:0-3277 GCA_031388245.1 Variovorax sp. | reverse complement strand
GACAAACAGGCCATGAAAGCGGGGCGTGGACATGCGGGGGGTTCAGTAAGGTTTGAAATAATCAAACGGTTCTAAGCAATCAAGGCATTTGTAGAGCGCTTTGCAGGCGGTCGACGCAAAATGACTGGTCTCGGTGGTGTTTGTGCTTTTGCACTGTGGGCAGATGATATTTTTAGAAAGAAAAGCGCTGTTAGCCGGCGCATTGATTGCGCGAGCAGCTATTGATTTAGGAGCAAACTGAACGATGCTGCTTTTGGCCGCTGTGCTGCTCTGAGCGCTGCCTTCATCGCTCAAATGCTGCGGTGGCGCGATGCCGTAGTCTTGCAACTTCTGTTTGGCCGCTTCGCTCATCCAATCGGTCGTCCATGCTGGGGAGAGGCTGGTTTTGATGCGGGCGGGGATGTCTTCCGCATCCATCTCGGCCAAAATATCGTCGCGAATTTGATCGACGGCGGGGCAGCCGCTGTAGGTGGGCGTGATCGTGATCTCGATGATGAAACCTTGCTGGCCGTTGGCTGCAAGTTCTCCAAATGGCACGGCCTGCACATCGCGCAAGATGCCGAGCTCTTCAATCGTGATGACTGGGATTTCCGGATCGGGCACGCTGGCGGCGAGCACGCGGGCGCGGGCGACGATTTGCTCAAGATTCATCATGAAGGGGCGCTGATGTGCGTTTATACCTGCCTACCAAACAGCGCCGGGATGCTCGCGCGCCAAGCTCTGCATCTCCGCGAGCAAGTAGCTCAAATGCTCAGAATGCAAGCCTTCTTTGCCGCGTGTGAGGTGGCCATTGGAGGGGCTCATTTGCAGAGTGGCTTCAGTGACGACGGTTGCGATGCGGCTTTGCCATTCATCTTTGAACGCGGAGGCGCTGATACCAATGCCCAATTCAACGGTTTCTTTTTCAAAAGCAGTGGTTGTGAAAAACTCTTGCGTGTAGGGCATCAAATAATCTAGCGCCGCTTGCATTTTCTGATGCGAAAGCGCCGTGCCATCGCCCAAGCGCAGCATCCAATCTGTGCTGTGGCGCAAGTGATAGCGCACTTCTTTGGCTGATTTAGCAGCAATCGCCGCGAGCTGCGCATCCTTCGATGCTTGCAGTGCAGGCCAGATGAGATTCATCAATGTGCTGTACAGAAGATTGCGCGTGATCGTGATGCTGTAATCGCGCGGGACGTTGGCCGATGGCGCGAAGGCGGTTTGATGCGGCAGCTCCAGCAGTGTGTAATTTCTGAATTCGTTTGCATTGCGGAAATAGGCCAAGGTGTCTTCTGTTGTGTCGCCTCCCAGCACAGTGGCCGCATGTTGGTACAGCATGCGCGCTTGCCCAATATGATCCAGCCCAATGTTAGCCATGGCAATGTCTTCTTCTAACACCGGCCCATGGCCGCACCACTCGGCAATGCGCTGACCGTGGATCAAAGCGTTGTCGGCGAGGTGAAGCAAGTAATTAGCACTCATCACATATGCCCCACTTCGTCGGGTATGTCGTAGAAAGTAGGGTGGCGGTAAATCTTGTCGCTTGCCGGTTCAAACATTTCTGCTTTGTCGTCAGGCTGGCTGGCTGTGATGTCACGCGATGCCACGACCCATATGCTCACGCCTTCCATGCGCCGCGTATACACATCCCGCGCATGCTGCAAAGCCTGCTGCGCGTCTGATGCATGGAGGCTGCCGCAGTGCTTGTGCTCTAAGCCTTGCTTGGAGCGGATGAAGACTTCAAAGAGGGGGAGTTCTTGGGTCATTTGTTTCGATCATCGGTATTGAGAACACGGAAGGCACGAAAATCACACGAAAGTCACGGAAGAAGAAAAATTCTTTTCTGTGTTTTCCGTGAATCCTCCGTGCCTTCCGTGTTCTAAAAATCTTGCCTCTCACCAGTTTCAAGCCGCCTCAGCCAAAGCCCGCGCCCTTTGCTTGGCCGCATAAGCCAGCGAAGCCTCGCGCACCCAAGCGCCATTCTCATGCGCGTTCACGCGAGTCGCCAAGCGTTCTTTATTACATGGCCCGTTACCGTTGACCACGTTCCAGAAATCATCCCAATCAATCGCCCCGTAGTCATACGACTGCCGCGCTTCGTTCCATTTCAGATCCGAATCAGGCAAAGTCACGCCCAGAATCTCGGCCTGTTTCACGGTCGCATCAATGAATTTTTGTCGCAATTCGTCATTCGACAAACGCTTGATCCCCCAGCGCATGCTCTGCTCGCTGTTGGGCGAATTGGCATCTGGCGGGCCAAACATCGCAATCGAAGGCCACCACCAGCGGTTCACCGCGTCTTGCACCATAGAGCGCTGCGCTTGCGTTCCGCGCATGAGCTGCATCAGCGATTCATAGCCTTGGCGCTGGTGAAAACTTTCTTCTTTGCAAATGCGAATCATCGCGCGCGCATACGGGCCGTACGAGCAGCGGCAAATCGGCACTTGATTCATGATGGCTGCGCCATCGATTAGCCAGCCGATCACGCCCGTATCCGCCCAAGTGAGCGTGGGGTAATTGAAGATCGAGCTGTATTTGGCTTTGCCGCTGTGCAAGCCATCGAGCATCTCGTCTCTTGATGTGCCCAATGTTTCGGCTGAAGAGTAGAGATACAAACCATGCCCACCTTCATCTTGCACCTTGGCCAGCAAAATCGCCTTGCGCTTGAGCGAAGGCGCACGGGAAATCCAATTGCCCTCAGGCTGCATACCAATGATTTCGCTGTGCGCATGCTGGCTGATCTGGCGCACCAGTGTTTTGCGGTAAGCAGCAGGCATCCAATCTTGCGGTTCAATCTTGGCATCTGCATCCATCTTGGCATCGAATGCCGTTTGCAGCGCTTGCTCGCGCTCGGATAAAGGCGCGGCTACAGCTTTGAGGTTTGGCTTACCTTCAGGGGCTTGCGGTAAATCGAGCGCTTGGGTGTACATCGGGCAACTCCTTGTCTGTTGCTTCGAGTATAGCAATTAGCCAACCGCATGGTTGGTTAACGGAGTTTTGTGCGATTTTGCGGGCAGCCCATCAGGTCTTGCTTCCCGGCGGAGCACGCGGGGCGGATGGCGTAAGTAAAGGGGGAGGCGGTGTAATAAGATCGCCGGAGACAAACAATCCAAATCGCCGCCGGAGGACATGAAGCCATCCGCCCCGGGTGCTCCGCCGGGCGTCTAACCGAAGCGCGAAAAAAAGCCTAGCTAGCCAGCGTAAATCCCTTGCCCCGCCCACGCCCTAGCTGCGCCACCACCTGTGGCAGGGCTTCTTGAAGAGTTGCCTTCAAAGTATGCGGCGGGTTGATGATGAA
>JANNED010000040.1:0-1517 GCA_031388245.1 Variovorax sp. | reverse complement strand
CAGCAAATTGCCTAGCGGCACTTGGCGCACAGTGATCGGCGATTTGAGCGTGGTCAACACGCCAAGCAGCCCGCTGCCCAAATTCGCCCCGAGCACCAAACCCAACGCCACCTCAACGGATATCGCTGCGCTGGCCAACGTGGCCACCAATAAAACTGTGGCTAGGCTTGAATAAGCAAGCACAGCGATGAAGGCGCCTACGGTGATCTCCAGCAACAAATCCGTACCAATCGAGGCCAGCGCCGTTTGCACCACGGCTGACCTGGTGAGCACTTGCGTGGATTCAGAAATTAAGCTGAGCGCAAGCAGCATGAGCCCCAAGCCAATCAAAATGCGCCCCACTCGGCCCACCGTGGTTGATTGGCGGGCGATGAAGAGCACTACGCCCATAAAAATCAAGAGTGGTGAGAGCCAACTCAAATCAAAACTGAAGACCACGGCCATCAAGCTCGTGCCCACATCCGCGCCCAGCATCACGGCCAGCGCAGCGGGCAAAGCGATCAGCCCTTGCCCCACGAAGGCAGAAACAATCAGCGCGGTGGCCGTGCTCGATTGAACCACAGCCGTGACGCCTAAGCCTGCAAGCGCTGCAGTTCCGCGATTGCCCGTGGCTTGGGCCAGGATGCTGCGCAGATTGGCTCCAAACACGCGCAGAATGCCCGTGCGAACCAAATGTGTGCCCCAAACGAGCAGCGCAATGGCTGCCAAAAGATTCAATAAATGCTTCATAAACTTTTCAAATGCATCATACGCCCGAGCGCCATGCCATCGCTTCTCAATCCATCTACTATAAATTTAATAGCGCTCTGCGCAGTATAAACGCCGGCTAACTGCTCAAAAAGCATAAACATGTGTTGAACAAGTCCTCCGGGCGCTTCAATCACTTACTTCGCCTGCATACGCCATGAAGCTTGCGAAAAGCACGCGGCTCAATCGGAGCAGCTTGCGCCCAAAGCCCCAATCGCGCGATTTTTGCAGCCGCCTGCTCGTTCGCGTAGGATGCCGCCCGGCGCTGGTAGGCATAGCTCCACGCATGGCCGTTTTTGACGAGCCATGCGCCCACATCACCGCCTCTGTGCGCGATGCGGCCTACTGCTCTGGCGTATTCATCGCGTGCTTTTGTGTCGATCGTCACGGTCTGCTTCAGTAGCTTAGTCTTCAAGGCATCTCGTGCCTGCGGCCCCCATTTTTGGCAAATCTCGGGCGCATCAAGCCCAAGCAAACGCAATTTGACGGGCTTCGTATGGCGATCCACTTCAACCCACACCGTGTCGCCATCACCAACATAGGTGACGACGCCGACCAAAATTTTGGCATAGGCGCTGAGATGGACAAGGCAAACCAACAGCCCCAACAGAAGTGTTTTCATTTTTCAGATTTTCTCCGCATCTCGCAAGATGCGATCTAAGCGATCTGCCAATTTTTCATTGCTGAGCTTCTCGCGCAGCCGCTCGACCATGAGCGGCAAGCAAAGCGGGCTAGGGTGAGATAAGTTCACCCATTCCAAGCGGCGGCTT
>JANNED010000039.1:0-10903 GCA_031388245.1 Variovorax sp. | reverse complement strand
GGTGGCCGTGCTGCCCGCCAGCGCAGCCGTCTCCTACACCTGCGGCACACAGTACAACTTCAGCGCCTACGTGAGTGTCTCCGGTGGCTCGGGCGGCTATCAATACAGCTGGAGCAACAGCAACCCAACAGCCGTCTCGATCAGCGCCAGTGGATCAGGTGCCAGCTTATCCACCAACACCGCCGGCACAGGCGGCACCTCCAGCGTGCGAGTCACCATCACCGATAGTGGCGGCAGAAGCACCCAATCCAACATCCTACAAGTCAGCGCCACAGTCGATGGCTGCTACGACCCCGGTGGCTGGGGCGGCTATCAGGGCGGCGATTAAAACAAGGAGGACAACAACATGACAACACACCAACGCCTTCTTCAGCCACCCGAGCTTGTTATGCTGCCCATGCACTACACAGCATATTCAAAGCCATTTGGCAGGTTTGCCGGCATAGAATCTACCTACCGCGCTATCTATTTCATAGCAAATCTGAGTCTCCTAGCCCTGTTGCTTGGCGCATGGCCCAGCACCGCCACGGCGCAACCCATCGCCAACCCCGCCAGCATCACCCGAGTCAGCAGCTTCCAGTACAACCCCCAAGGCCTGCTGATCCAAGAAGTCATCGAGCCCGACAGCGCCCAGACCTGCCTGATCACCGCCCACGACTACGACGGCTTTGGCAACAAGAAGAGCGTCAGCACAGCCGCCTGTGCAGGCGCAACAGGCGCAACCCTTGCCAGCGCCAGCACCCCAAGGACAGCCAGCACCAGCTACAGCGCAGACGGGCGCTTTCCCCAAGTCACCAGCAACGCCCTAGGCCACAGCGAGAGCAAACTCTACGACAGTCGCTTCGGCCTGCCCACCAGCCTGACTGGCCCCAACCAACTCACAACTGCTTGGAGCTATGACGGCTTTGGCCGCAAGAGCCAAGAAACCCGAGCCGACGGCACCTACAGCAAGTGGGACTACAAATACTGCACAGAGCAAGGCGCAGGCTGCCCCAGCTCCCCTTTGGTAGCCCAAGGGCCAGGGGCCAGCAACGGTGCCAGCGTCAACCCTATTACCGCCCAGACCCCGGTGTGGCAAGTCACTGAGCGCAGCTACAGCGCCAGCAACATCGAGATCAGCGCCTACAAACGCCAATACCACGATGCCTTGAACAGGGTGATTCGCGTCGAGACCCTAGGCTTTGATGGCAACAGTGCCCCCGCCATCGTCCAAGTCCAAGACACCGCCTACAACCATTTAGGCCAAATCGCCCGCAAATCCAACACCTACGACAGAGACAACCCCGCTACCGCAGTCTGGGTCGCCTACAGCTACGACGTACTGGGCCGCCTCATCAAAGAAGAAGCACCCGATACGGCAGCCAGCAGCAACGGCGGGATCGCCGCCACCTTCATCGCCTACAACGGCCTGTCCAGCACCATCACCAACAGCCAAAGCCAGATCAAAACCACCGTCAAAGACGCCCTAGGCAGAACCTCCAGCGTCACAGATGCGCAAGGCAACCAAGTCAGCTACCAATACGACGCGCTAGGCCAACTCATCCAGACCAATGCCGCCGGCAACATCACCCGCATCCAATACAACATCCGGGGTCAGAAGACGCGCATGGACGACCCCGCCATGGGCGTGTGGATTTATGACTACAACGCCTTTGGCGAACTGGTGCTACAGAGCGACAGCCTCGGCCAAAGCTCAAGCATTGAATACGACCGCCTAGGCCGCATGACCAAAAGGAGCGAGCCTGATCTCACCAGCGTCTGGACGTACGACAGCTGCCCCAAAGGCGTGGGCAAACTCTGTCAAGCCAGCACCTTAACCGGCACGGGGCAAATTGATTACAACCGCATTCACTTCTACGACAGCTTGGGCCGGGCCAACACCACCACCACCAAGCTAGACACCACGGTGACCACTAGCGTCAGCTACGAGCCAGGCACCGGGCGGGTGCAAAGCAAGACCTACCCCACCGGCTACCAAGTCAGCTACCAATACACCCAGCTGGGGTATGTGAAGACGGTGACGGGGCAGGGCGCAACGGGCACGCAGGCCGGCTTTACCAAACAAGCCAAATACGAAGTGCTGGCCATCAACGCCCAAGGGCAGATCACCAGCTATAAATACGGCAACCAAGTCATTACCAACAAGACCTATGACGCGCAGACCGGCAGGCTGCAAAGCATCAGCGCCACCAAAGACGGTCTGGCCACAGGCGGCATCCAGCAAACCAGCTACCAGTACGACTCCCTCTCCAACCTCACAGCCAGGGCCGATGTCAACAGTGGCGTGCAAGAGCAGTTCAGCTACGATCAATTGAACCGCCTGACCATCTACAACGCAGTCGGCGGCTCCGTCACAGCACAAGATGCCAGCGCCAACGTGGAAGTGCGCTACGACGCAAGAGGCAACATCACCTACAAGAGCGATGTCGGCAGGTATTGGTATGACCCCCAGCGGCCCAACCGATTGACCAACATCACCTTAGAAGCGCCGGCAGGCGCACTGCCCCTGACTGGGTCGAGGGCACTGGCCTACGCCTTTGACGACTACAACGCAACAGCCAGAACGCTGGGGCAAGGCATGGGCTCGGCCAGTGGGGTGGTCATGGGCAATGGCAACCTGATGTACACGGTGAGCCAAGACAACACGACGGGCAGGCACAGCGTGCGCTGGGAGAGCTACACCAGCTTTAACATGCCAAAAGAGCTGGCACTGATGAATCTGGGGCAAGCGCAGACGAGTACGGCGGCCACATTGACGGGAAGCACCTGCGTGGCCGGCAGCTCAGTCAACGGCAACTGCGTGCAAACCGTCAGCATCCCCAGCGCCATCACCAGCTACAGTTGCCCAGCCGGGCAAAGCGTGGTGGGCAATCAATGCACATGGATCACCAGTCAAATCCAAATTCTAGGCAATGCCAATGCCAGTTGCCCTGCGGGCTATGGCTTGGCCGGGAGTGGCGCGAGTGCAAGCTGCTCTAGCACGCAATATGTTTGCTTTAACTCTGGAGAGTACGAGAGTTGCGGCAACATGACCTACACGGCCCCGACGATCTTCAGCTGCCCAGCAGGCCAAACTTTGATGACAGGCGCTCGTTGCCAAGGGCCTGTCAACATCAACAACACCGCTGCAGCCGTTCCCATCTACGGCTGCCCAGCCGGGCAAAGCATGGTCGGCACTGGGGCGGGGGCCAATTGCCAGCGCTCGCAAACTGCAGGCGCACCTCAGCCCACCTACAGCTGCCCAGCAGGCGCAACGCTCAGTGGCAACCGCTGCTTTGCATCCAACATCACCAGCAGCCAAGTCTCTAACCGCACCTTAACCTTCACCTACGGCCCCGAGCACCAAAGGATCAGCCAGCGCACCCAGCTCGATGCCACAGCGCCGGCCAGCATGGTGGGAGCGGCTGGCACGGTCTACTACCTCCATGGACAAAACAACGATCTGGGCTATGAGAAAGAAGTCAAAGCCAATGGCCTGATCGAGCACAAGCATTACGTGAGCGCAGGAGGCATGGTGTTTGCCATGCAAGTGACAAGAGCTGGCAACCTGGCCACCGGAGGCACATCAGGTACAGCCAAACCAGCCCAGAGCCTGCAATACCTGCACCATGATCATTTGGGCAGTGTGGCGGTGGTCACCGATGAGAGCGGAGGCGTGATCGAGCGACTGGCCTACGATCCTTGGGGCAAACGCAGATTCACCAATGGCACGGCAGACACCAGTGACAGCATCGTCGGCTTGACGCTGGACCGAGGCTTCACGATGCATGAGCATCTGGATGAGATGGGTGTGATCCACATGAACGGGCGCATCTACGATCCGCTGATTGGCAGGTTCATGAGTGCAGATCCGTTCATCCAAGCGCCGGAGAATTTGCAGAGTCACAACCGGTTTGCTTATGTGATGAATAATCCGCTGAGCTATACGGATCCGAGTGGGTATTTCAGTTTGAAGAAGCTGTTTCGAGCGGTGGTGGCGATTGCGGTGGGGTATTTCACTGGGCAATGGATTGGCAACTTGTTCCAAGGCAGTGCTCTAGCAAGTGGGGCAGGTACAGCGTTTGCAAACGTTGGCTATGCTGGCTCAGCGTCGGCTGCTGCGGGTGGACTGACTAGTTTAGGTAGCGCTCTTGCTGGTGCTGCTGGAGGCTTTGCAGGTGGACTAGTTGGCTCAGGAAGTCTGAAGGGCGCGATCAATGGCGCGTTCTCTGGTGGCGTGTTTGGTGCGATTGGTGGCTTAGGCGCAGAAGGCGGCTGGAGCACGGGGCAGTATGTGGCGGCACATGCTGCGGGTGGGTGTATCACGAGCGTGGCAGGCGGTGGTCAATGCGGCTCGGGGGCGCTATCTGCGGCGTTTGGCAAGTTCGCAACGATTCAGACCCAAGACTGGGGAGTCGGAGTTGCGCAATTCACAGCCAGCACAATAGCTGGTGGTATAGGTTCGGTGCTCGGTGGCGGCAAGTTTGAAAATGGGGCGGTGACGGCGGCGTTTGGGTATTTGTTTAATCAAGGAATGTCGACGCTAAAGCGGGCAATGTTTAGCACGTCGCCAATTGACAACTCCGACCAAAATATGAAGGCGACGGAAGAGAGCTTGCGAACAAATGCTCAAGCTGTAGCACAAGGTTCAGTCGAAGCGGCGAAGACGGGTGCCGCAATTTGCGGATTGGCGAACCCTGCTTGTAGAGCCGTAGACGTAGGCTTTAGTGTGATGGACTCTACAATTGCAGCAAGTAAAGGGGATTGGTCAGTGGCTGCAGGCAACGCAGTGGGCTTCGGAGTGGGGAAGTGGGCTGCAGAATCGATGAGTGCGCTCAAGTTTTACTCGCAGCAAGTTACGCAAGGAGTAGGGCACGCTTATGACAAAATTACAGGTAAGGTTGCGGAGTATATTATTCAGCAAAGCCAAAAGCCGCAAAAGTAGTCATGACAGAAGATCAGATCTTGAGATTGCGTCGTCGTATTGCAATCTTTCTTAAAACTTTACCCTACGCATGGTGTCTCCATCTTGGGCATGTAGCATTTGTGCTGACGCAGAACTTGGTTCCGAGGGATAAAGTTGCTTACGTATTGATTGCCAATGTAGTTTTTTCATTTTTTCATTTGCCTGTCTATTACCGTTTTCTAAAAGAAGACGTTGGCGGAACTCTCGTTGGTTGTTACATCAACTTGGCTAAAGAAAGTGAATACTCTGATTGCGCTATGTGTCTAGTAGTCAGTGCGTTAATTATTTACTTTCATTTCATACTGCTGTTTATATTTCAATTGACCTAGCTCCTAGGGGGCGTGAGGGTCAGATGCAGTGTCCACCTCATCTAAACCAATGATTTCAAACAAATAAATCGTCCCCATCTAGCTGGCATCATGGTCAGGTCTCAATACTGTTCGTTTAGATTGAATCCAAGTATAAATGCGTCAACTTATACGAATGCCTTTTTGGTTCAGTCACATGGGACGTTGGATTGGGCACCCAAAATAGAGTCAGGTCTTTCATCGTGCATTCTGTAATTTAAACAGAAATTTTTATAGAGCATTCCGCGCTGTTTCCGTAATGAGCGTTAGCCGCCCCATCTTGCCCGTCAGCCCGCTGCAATCAAGCAGCCAGCGCAAACTGAGACAATCAAAGCGTGCTACAAATTCTTCTCGTTACCTTTCCTTTCTTCGCGCTCGTGCTGGCTGGCTATCTCGCGGCGCGGCGGGCGTATTTGCCTATCGCGGCGATTCCGGGCTTGAATGGATTTTTGCTAAACAGTATTGGGTCACAGAAACAGTATTGGGTCAGGTCTTGCAAATCAGCATTTTGAATTCCAGATTACTATGAATTCAATAGCACTCAGCGCATATTCCATGACGACGAACAGTCGATTTTTCCTAAAACCCTATCAAAAAGCCTTTCAGCTTATTGGCTGGTTAAACCTTAAATTGCAAACTCTTCCAGCCGCAGCCCACTCACGGCGCGAAAATGCTTGGTATTGGCCGTCAAAACGCCATGCTCATGCGCCAAAGCTGTGGCTGCGATCAAAGCATCGCCCATGCCCAATCCATGGCTCAAGGTGAGCGTTTCCAGCAAAGCGCCTGCGCGCTCTGTGATGGCAGGCGTGAGCGGCAGCACCTGAGCCTGGCGCTGCGTCAGCATTTGCTTGACGGCGTGCAATTCGGCTTTGCTGCGAATACCTTGCAAAATCTCAAAATAACTCACGCAAGACATCACCAATTGCGGCAAAGCATCCAGCCGCTGAGTGGCTTGCGGGTAGCCGCGTAGATGCCAGATCAAGACATCGGTATCCACCAACAGGCTCATGCCGCATTCCTGCTGCCATCACGCCCATAGCGCGGCTCGCGCAGCTTGCGCACATAGGCCTGCACATCAGCCATATCTTCCCGATCTCGCCAGATGCCAAAGGCTGGATCATTCGTCTCGAAAGCAAGAGGCTGAGCATCCTCCTCTTCAATGCGCACGCGCACCTGATTTGAAGCCATTTGCGGCAATTTCACGCGCCAAGCAGCAGGCAGCTCTGACAGCGGCACATGCTCAAAGACAACAGCATTCATGAGATTGACTCCTAGAGAACATTGGATGCTTTGATTTTAGCCCGGATGCTTTATCTTGGCAGCATAAGCACAACGGTTGGCACACCATTTCAAATCATTAATCACTATTAATTCAATAGCGTTCCGCGCAGATTCTGTGCCGGCGATATGCTACTTTGGGCATTGAAATCAAGCCCAAGACAGCGGCATGACCGAGCACAAGCACTACCTCAGTGCAGGCGGCATGGTCTTTGCCATGCAGATAACGCGAAGCGGCAATCTCGCGCAAGGCGGCAGCACCAAGCCACAAGAGAGCTTGCAATACCTGCACACCGACCACTTAGGTAGTGTGGCTGTGGTCACCGATGACACGGGCAGCGTCTCCGAGCGCTTGGCCTTCGATCCTTGGGGCAAGCGGCGCTTCCCCAACGGCACAGCAGATGTCAATGACACCATCGTCGGATCAACGATAGATCGCGGCTTCACGATGCATGAGCATCTGGATGAGATGGGCCTGATTCACATGAACGGGCGCATCTATGACCCGCTGATTGGACGGTTCATGAGTGCGGATCCGTTTATCCAAGCGCCGGAGAATCTGCAAAGCCACAACCGGTTTGCTTATGTGATGAATAATCCGCTGAGCTATACGGATCCGAGTGGGTATTTCAGCCTCAAGAAGTTCTTCAGGACTATTCTTGCGATTGCGGCTGTTGTGGTGCTTGGGCCTGGAGGATATGCGCCGTTCTTCAGTGGAACAGGTTTGGCGGCAGGCTTAGGTAATGCAGCGTTGGCAGGCTTTGTATCCGGAGCCATCCAGACAGGGACATTAAAAGGAGCAATCAATGGCGCATTTAGTGGAGTGCTCTTTTTTGGGGTCGGTCAGTTTGTTCCAGGTCCAGCAGGCAGGTTGAATAAAGTTGTAGGCCACGCTGTTGCAGGTTGCGTGAGCAGCGTGGCCGCTGGTGGTAGCTGTCGCTCCGGTGCGATTGCCGCTGGATTCGCAGAAGGCATCACGCCATACGTCCCAAAATTCGACAGCCTCGCTGCGCGAGTAGCAGTCAGAGCCATCGTTGGCGGCATTGGCTCGAAACTGGCAGGTGGCAAGTTTGAAGATGGAGCGATTCAAGGCGCATTTGGCTATTTGTTTAATCAAGTTGCGCACCCTGATGATCTTGAGGGAGTCAATGTTGATCCAGCAGCAGAGGATTTGTATGAGCAATACTCGCAGTCAAGACAACTTTTACCGCATGAAGACATAATTAAATTGTATGGAGAAGCTTACTTTGACACTTTAATGATCACTGCGCCCGGTAGCATTACGCAAGCAGCCCTACTAAAAGCAGTGCCATTTGCCGTTTCTAGTGGTGGAGCGTATCTAGAGCGACTTGTGGCACTTGCAGAAAGAGTTGGTTATAAAGGCGTAGCTCAGGCCTTGGTGGTTGCTGGAACAAGCTTAGGAGGTGCGGGAGGTAAAGGCGCAGTTGAAGCAGTTATTCAGCTTTTGAAACCAGCCGGACAGGTTGTTCAAAGAAGAAATGATCTATCTAAAATTAAACAAATAGGAACACCAAAAAGTGGAACCAGGATTGCTCCGGAATAACTTATCGACAAAAGTCACAAGTGACGAACAAGCTCTCGCTCTTTGGAATGATGGGGTTACTCTAATCGAGCAAAAACAGAGTGCAACAGCGATCGCTATCTTTGAGCGATTAGCAGAACAAAACTACGAACAAGCGGCTAAAACCTTGGGGCGAATTTATGAAAATCAACAAGCAGGTGCTCCCAATTTAGTGCTTGCACGAAAGTGGTATGAAATTGCTATTCGTGATGAAAATTGCATGGATTCAAGAATCAGTCTTGCAAGACTGTTGCTGCGATCACATTCGGTTGACGATATCAAGGCTGGCTTGAAAGTTCTGGACGATGCCGTTGAGCTGGGTGATCAGCGGGCAAAAATCCTTAAAGCTTTTCTATTGGATGCTGGAATGCATTTGGTAGCTGATAAACCGTTAGCAGAAAAAATGTTAACTGAGGCTGCCCAAATGGGTTATGTCTTGGCTACAAGACGACTTGCACACTTTGCTCGCCGTCAGCATCGTTACATTGCCTCGTTGGGCTATTTCCTATCTGCTTTTTTGTCTTCCTTTCAAATAGCAAAGCAAGACAGAAATGATCAGCGACTTTGGGGTTGGGGAGAGGGGTTGTAGTTGCAGTGGCGGTTGAGGGTCAGTCTTGCATTGCAGCATTTCAATGTCTCAGTCACTGCAAATTCAATAGCACGCCAAACAGGTTACATGACGGCGAGTGGCTCATTTCGCTTCTAATTCTTCTTCTTTCTTCTCTTAAAGAAAGCTCTGGCTCAACCTCACTCAGCCGCTAAAGCTGGAGGTTTGTGATGCGGCTCAATCTCAGCCAAGAGAACGCAGAGGGTCAAAGAGAACGCAGAGGGTCAGGTCTTGCATTACAACATTCAATTATCACGAATCAATACTAAATCAATAGCACTCCACGCACTATCCATCCCGGCTACCTCCCTCAAAAGCTTGCGCACGCAGAGGGTCAGGTCTTGCATCGTGCACTGAGACTATCCATTTAGTAGCACGCTGCGCAGTATTTACGTGGACTACAGCCCGATTAATCGTGCAGCACTTCTTTCTTTTCTTAAAGAAAGCTCTATGGCCACCTCACACAGCCGCTAAAACTGGAGGTCTCTGGGGTGGTCACAGCTTGTGACCACCTTGGCGCGGTTGAGTTGCACCGCTAAAGATTAAAAGTGCGCTGGCGTGTGACGTTTAGCCCATCGCCTCCACCAGCTCAATCTCGCGTTTGAGCAAATCATTGACCAGCGCTGATAGGTCAACCCCCTTCGCTTGCGCCTTGGCAGACAGATAGCCCTGCACGCGCTCATCCAGATACACCGGCAGTTCAAACACCGCGTTCTGGTTGTAGAACTTGCCTCTTACCCCTTTAGAAAAATCGTAATGCTCTTTCATGCGTTCACCTTCAAAGTTAAAAGTTTGCTCATCATCAAAATTATCATCTGTATTCGTCGCTTGGCCTAGCGCCCACCTTGCTCATAGTCTCTGCGCTCATCGCGATCCGCTTTACGCGCCGAGATCAGCCGCACCTCAATCTTGCCGGGCTCATCCTCCATCGGCGTGAAGGTATGGATCACCACCAGCGTCTGGCCGTTGGCCGCTTGGCCTAAGCTGATCCAGCGGTCTTCTGTCTCGCTGTGCTCGGTATCGTAGATCGTCATCGCCAGCGGATCATGCAGCACCGTGCTGGCCAAGCGAAAAGTGATGCCATCGTGCTTCTGGATATTGATGCGCTCCTTGTTGGAATCCCATTCAAAGCGGTAACGCAGCGTGGCCGCAGGGGTAGACGGTGGCGGCTCATTCGCACTCATGCCGTAGCCTCAGCCGAGAGCACACCGTCCAGCATCTGCATCACCACCTGCTGCTTGGCCCGCGGCAGCGTGCCAATGCGCTGCAATTGCTGCTGCCACTGCGGCAGCGGCCCGCGCTTGGCCGGAGCGCTCTTGGCGGCATCCTTAGGCTGCGCGTCAAACAACTCATCGAGCGATGCGGCCAGATGCTGCGCCACCAGCGGCATGGCTGAGACGGGTACACGCCTGCGCCCGCATTCATAGGATTGCAAGGTTTGCTGGGAGATGCCCAGCTTCTCGGCCAGCTGCACTTGGGTGATGCTGCGCGCTTTGCGCAAAGCGGCAATGCGCGCGCCCATGGAAACAAAGAAATCGCGTTCTGCGGTGCTGATCGTCATGGCGGGGGAAGATTCAAAAAGCTGGAAAGCCATAAAGATAAACCTCGTTTCGGTGAGTAGGTCTCAATATTACTTCATAATGACGTACACTAAAACGAAGTTATTTATTTCTAAGCCTGCTTGAGCACAAAAGCCCTTTACGGCACTCGGGTATTGCACCCAGAAAGGTTTCCCCACCATGGCACGCATTCCCGAATCTGACCTTCAGCGGCTAAAAGATGAAATATCGGTGCAGCGCTTGATCGAGAGCGCGGGCGTGGAGCTGAAGAAGCTGGGCAAGGACTGGGCGGGTAAATGTCCGTTTCACGCGGACGACACGGCCAGCCTCGTCATCACCCCATCGAAGAACCTGTGGCACTGCTTTGGCTGTCAGATCGGTGGCGGTGTGGTGGATTGGGTGATGAAGTTGAAGGGCGTGAGCTTTCGGCATGCGGTGGAATTACTCAAAGACGAGACTGCTTTAACTTCTTTAGCCGCTGGTGGCTCACATCCGATCAAGCAATCGACCGTGCGCACGTTGCCGCCGCCGGTGGCGCTGGATGCCGATGATCGGGCGTTGCTGTTGCAAGTGGTGAGCTACTAC
>JANNED010000347.1:0-3011 GCA_031388245.1 Variovorax sp. | reverse complement strand
GGGTTGATGCTCTGGCCTGCATCGTGCACGATGTCAACCGCTTTGAGCCAGAGCTCGCCGGTGCGCGTGTCGATCTCCACTTCGCTGACGGCTGCGCCATAGCAAAAGTAATAGAAAGCATGGCCCATCAAGGTGTCAATGTCGTAGCCGATCTCGGGCGTCATGTAAAAGCCCGCGACCGACAGCCCGACGCGATCCAGCCACGCTTTTTTGATCAATGCAGACCATTCCACACTGTTTTGATCATCGAATTGACCATCGAAAGAGCTGATAGCCGGCATATTTACTGCATGACCCGCTATGAATTTAATAGCGGATGCATCGCACTTAAGCATCCGCGCAGCTACGGGTGCCAAGCGCGCTCGCATCTGCTCGCAGGCATTCATGATCGCCGCGCCATTGATGTCTGCACCGCTCGATGCCGACGTTGCAGAAGCATTGGGCACTTTCTGCGTATCGGTGGCCGTGACGCGCACCCTGCTCGCGGGAATGCCCAAACCATCGGCGCAAACCTGCTGCATCTTGGTGTTGAGGCCCTGCCCCATTTCCGTGCCGCCATGGTTGACGCTGACGGAGCCATCCATGTAAATATTGAGCAGCGCGCCGCCTTGGTTGAGCATGGTGGCTGTGAAGCTGATGCCGAATTTGAGCGGCACGAGAGCCACGCCACGCTTGCGGGTTGTGTTGGCGGCGTTGAATGCGTTGACTGCAATGCGGCGCTCGCGGTAATTGCTCTCCGCCTCGACTTGGTTCATCACCTTGTCGCCCACCCAATCTTTGATCTGCTGGCCATATTGCGTCGTCATGGTATGCGCATTGCCCGACACCTCAGGCTCTTGGTACAAATTGATTTTGCGCACATCCAGCGCATCTTTGCCGAGCGTCTGCGCGATTTCTTCAATCACCGTCTCGATGCCAAACATGCCCTGCGGGCCGCCGAAGCCTCGGAACGCTGTGGCGCTTTGCGTATGCGTCTTGCAGCGGTGGCTAACGATGTGCAGATTGGGCAGGTAGTAGCAATTGTCAATATGCAGCACAGCGCGGTTGTTCACCGGGCCGGAGTAATCCGTGGAATAGCCGCAGCGCGAAGCAATCATGAAATCCACACCGAGGATGCGGCCTTCATCATCAAAGCCCACGGTGTAATCATGGCGAAAATCATGGCGCTTGCCAGTGATCATCATGTCGTCATCGCGGTTGACGCGCAGCTTCACCGGTTTTTGCAATTTGTGCGCTGCCAGCGCGGCAGATTGCGAAAAGATCGAGGCGTTGCCTTCTTTGCCGCCAAAGCCGCCGCCCATGCGCCGGCAAATGACTTCCACGTCCTTCGTGGTGAGATTCAGCGCAGCAGCGGCTTCGCGCTGGTTGCCATCGGGATGCTGCGTTGACACGTAAAGCGTGAGCTGATCGTCTTCACGCGGCACAGCATAGGTGATCTGGCCTTCGAGGTAAAACTGCTCTTGCTGGCCGCAATAGGTGGAGCCGGAGAGCTTGTGTGGCGCGGCGGCAATCGCCTCTTGCGGCTTGCCGCGCGTAATCGCCTTGGCGGGCATGATGAAAGATTGCACTTCGAGTGCTTCTTCAATCGTGAGAATCGCAGGTAGCTCTTTGACCAAGACCTTGGCTTTTTTGGCGGCCTCGCGTGCGTAGAGCATGTCTTTCGCCACAACGACGGCAACAGCTTGGCCTAAAAACTCGACCTTGCCGGCAGCTAAAAACGGATCGTCATGAATGATCGGGCCGCAATTGTTTTCGCCTGGAATATCTTTGGCGGTATACACCGCCACCACGCCATGCATGGAGAGAATCGCTTCGCGATCAATGCCGTCGCCAATCAACTCACCATGGGCGACAGGCGACATGATGATCGCCGCATACAAGGTGCCGCGCAGCTCGGGAATGTCATCGGTGTAAACCGCCGCGCCCGTCACATGCAGATGCGCGGATTCGTGAACGAGGTTCGTGCCCTGCTGAGCACCTGTTTCAGGCAGAAGCTGTTTCAAAGTCGTCGGAGCGTTCATTAGGCGGCTTCCTTCATAGCGGGTGTGGCAGATTCAACAAATTCGAGCACTAAATTTCTGGCAACCAGTGAGCGATAAGCCCAAGTCGCGCGCAAGCCATCTCGCGCGGGGAAGCTCGCGGTAATCGCAGCATCAATCTCGCTGGCCTTCACATCGAAAGGCGATTTGCCTTCAAGCACAGCTTCAATCCTCAAGGCGCGGCAAGGCGCAGGAGCCATGCCGTTGTAGGCGAGCTTGACGTTTTTGAGTTTTCCGTTGATCAGATCAAAACTCATCGCCGCGCAGGTGGCAGAGATGTCTTGGTCGAAGCGTTTGCTGATTTTGTGAGCCTTGAATGTGCTGCCCGCTTTGGGCTTGGGCAATTCAATTGCCGTAATGAATTCGCCGGGTTGCAAAACGCTGGTTTTCATGCCCGTGTAGAAGGTATCCAGCGCCACTATGCGCTTTTTATCGCCTTTGCGCAAATGCAGCGTCGCACCCAGCGCCATCAAGCAAGGCATGGTGTCGCCAATCGGCGAGCCATTCGCAATATTGCCCGCCAAAGTCGCAGTCGAGCGAATCGGTGGCGAGCCAAAGCGGCGCAGCACTTCAGCAAAATCAGGATAAGCCTCGCTCACGAGATGCATGACGGCTTCGAGCGGAACAGCCGCGCCAATCATCCAAGAGCCAGCCGTTTCCTTCACAGCCATCAGCTCTGCCACATTGCCCAAATAGCAAATATTTTCTGGGCGAGCAAATTGTTTGTTGACCTGCAAGCCAATCTCCGTGCTTCCTGCGAGCAACGTGGCAGCGGGAAAGTCTTTCAAATACTGCGCCACTTCATCCACCGTGGATGGCGAGACAAATTCACTGCCTTTTTTCGTGCGCACCACAGGCTGAATCACGATCTGACCTTCCAGCCCGAGTGTGGGTTGCTTATCGCGCTCAATTTCTTTGAGCAGCGCCACATCTTGGCGGTCTTCAATCTTCAACTCAGCAGCAGGGCGCTGG
>JANNED010000334.1:0-4202 GCA_031388245.1 Variovorax sp. | reverse complement strand
CAGAAATTACACGGAAGGCACGGAAAACTCAAATTGTTTTTTCTGTGTCTTCCGTGAATCCTCCGTGACTTCCGTGTTCTAAAAATCCTCAATACAACTAACACGTATGCCAAAAAAACACAGCTCCACCCCCAATCGCGGCATCCGCGTGGGCGACCAGATCCAGCGGGATTTGGCGGAGCTGATCGCGCGCGAATTGAAAGATCCGCATGTGGGCATGGTCACGATCAATGCGGTGCAGGTCACGCCGGATTACGCGCATGCCACCGTGCATTACAGCTTGCTCACTGGCGATCCGGAAGAGACACAAGCTGCGCTCACGCGCTCAGCGGGCTTTTTGCGCAATGGTTTGTTCAAGCGCTTGCACATTCATACCGTGCCCACGCTGCATTTTCAGTTTGACCGCACCACCGAGCGTGCAGCTGATATGAATGCGCTGATCGCCAAGGCTGTGGCCTCTCGCGCCCAAGACAGCGAGGGTTAGCATGACAAAAGCACCACGAGTACGGGTCGTGAGGCGCCCTGTACACGGGGTGCTTCTTCTTGATAAACCATTGGGCTTATCAAGCAATGACGCGCTTCAAAAAGCCAAATGGTTGTTGCGTGCCGAGAAGGCTGGGCATACGGGCACGCTCGATCCATTGGCAACTGGCGTGTTACCTCTGTGCTTTGGCGCGGCAACCAAATTTTCTGCATTGCAACTCGACGCTGTGAAAACTTATGAAGCCACGGCGGTACTCGGCATCAAAACATCAACTGGCGATGCAGAGGGCGAGGTGATCTTGCAGCGCGAAGTCAAGGCGACGCAAGCTGATCTGGATCGCATGCAACGGCAGTTCACCGGAAAAATCTCTCAAATCCCGCCGATGCACAGTGCGTTAAAGCGCGATGGCAAGCCGCTTTATGAATACGCTCGCGCAGGCATTGAGCTAGAGCGCCAACCGCGCGATGTGACAATTTTTAAGCTAAATCTGCTATTTGCCGGCATAGAATCTACGAAGTTAGCTATAAAAATAGTAGCTACTGTGAGCAAAGGCACCTACATACGCACTTTGGCCGAAGACATTGGCGAGGCGCTGGGCTGCGGAGCGCATCTGAGCAGCTTGCGCCGCATTGAAACGGGTGGCCTGTTCATCGACCAATCTCTCACTCTCGCGCGGCTCGAAGCCCTGAGTGACGACGAGCGCTTAGACGCATTGCACCCTGTAGACAGTTTGCTCGCAGGTCACACCGTCGTCACGCTAGATAACGACAATGCGGGCAGATTTCTCTCTGGCATGCGCCGCTCCACAGCGCTGCCCGATCATGATCATGTCGCTGTGTATGCAGAAAAATATGGAGACAAACCCCGTGCGTTGCTTGGCAGCGCACACATCAAGGCAGGCGAGCTGATCCCTACGCGCTTGCTCTCCCCCATCGAGGTTTCACAAACGCTGGCTCAGGGCTCGTCTCATGCGCCGGCGACAACAGTTTTGAATTGAAAAAGGACCAGTCTATGACCCAACAAATCCGCAACATCGCCATCATCGCCCACGTGGACCATGGCAAAACCACGCTGGTCGATCAGCTGCTTCGTCAGTCTGGCACATTCGCCGCCCACGAGCAGCTAGAGACCTGCGTGATGGACAACAACGACATTGAGAAAGAGCGGGGCATCACGATTTTGGCGAAAAACTGCGCCGTGAAGTGGAACGACACGCACATCAACATCGTCGACACCCCGGGCCACGCGGATTTCGGCGGCGAGGTGGAGCGTGCTTTGTCGATGGTTGACGGCGTGGTGCTGTTGATCGACGCGCAGGAAGGCCCGATGCCGCAAACCCGCTTCGTCACGAAAAAGGCGTTGGCGCTTGGCTTGAAGCCCATCGTCGTGGTGAACAAAGTAGACAAGCCGGGCGCGGATCCTCAAAAAGTGGTGAACCAAGCTTTTGATTTGTTCGACAAGCTCGGCGCAACGGACGAACAGCTCGATTTCCCCGTGGTGTATGCCTCCGGCCTCAATGGCTGGAGCGCCATGGAAGAGGGCGAGCCGGGTGCGCAATGGGGCAAAGATATGACGGCACTGTTTGAAACTGTGCTCAGCCACGTGAAGCCGCAAGCCGGCGATCCAGCAGCTCCCTTGCAATTGCAAATCTCTTCGCTCGATTACTCCACGTTCGTGGGCCGTATCGGCGTCGGCCGCATCACCGCTGGCACGATCAAGCCGATGATGGATGTGATCGTGGCCGAAGGCACGGATGGCAAAACCATCAAGGGCCGCGTCAACCAAGTGCTCAAATTCCAAGGCCTGGATCGTGTGGTCGCCACCTCCGCCGGCCCTGGCGATATCGTGCTGATCAACGGCATTGAAGGCATCGGCATTGGCGTGACAGTGACCGATCCACTCAACCCCAATCCGCTGCCGATGCTCAAAGTTGACGAGCCGACGCTGACGATGAATTTCTGCGTGAACACCTCGCCACTCGCAGGCCGCGAAGGCAAATACGTCACGAGCCGCCAGATTTGGGATCGCCTGCAAAAAGAGCTGCAATCCAACGTGGCGTTGCGCGTGAAAGAAACGGATGAAGACGGTATCTTTGAAGTCTCAGGCCGCGGCGAACTGCACCTGACGATTCTCTTAGAAAACATGCGCCGCGAAGGCTACGAGCTGGCTGTCTCTAAGCCACGCGTGGTGTTCCGCGATGTGAATGGCGAGAAGCATGAGCCGATCGAATTGGTCACGGCTGATGTGGAAGATCAACACCAAGGCGGCGTGATGCAAGCCCTGGGCGAGCGCAAAGGCGAGCTGGTGAATATGGAGCCTGATGGCCGGGGCCGTGTGCGCCTTGAATACCGCATTCCAGCGCGTGGCTTGATTGGCTTTACCACCGAGTTCTTGAACTTAACCCGCGGCTCAGGCTTGATCGCCAATATTTTTGACAGCTATGAAGCCCACAAAGGCGATATCGCCAGCCGTAAAAACGGCGTGCTGATTTCGATGGACGATGGCGAGATTTTCACCTACGCCCTCGGCAAGCTCGACGACCGTGGCCGCATGTTCGTGCGCGCCAACGATCCTGTGTATGAAGGCATGATCGTCGGCATTCACAACCGCGACAACGATTTGGTGGTGAATGCCACCCGCACCAAGCAGCTGACCAATTTCCGAGTGAGCGGCAAAGAAGACGCGATCAAGATCACACCCCCGATTCAGCTCACGCTCGAATACGGCGTGGAATTCATCGAAGACGACGAGTTGGTGGAAATCACACCGAAGTCTGTGCGTCTGCGTAAGCGTTTCTTGAAAGAAAATGAACGCAAGCGCGCGGGTAAGTCCTGATTTTTCTGCGTCAACGACGGATGCACCAGCGTCCGCGTTCAAAGGCGATTTAGTAGCCCAAGCGAAAGCCGGGGCTCATTCTCCTTTGCAGCTTGAGTTTGCGCATCTGCTCACAAGCATTGAAGCGCTAGATGTTGAATTGCAGATGCTTGAGCAATTGCACAGCCAATATCGCTTCAAATTTGGGCAAAATTTGCCGCAACGTCAGGCCGAGCTAGAAGTCTTGCAGCGGGCTTTGGTGCTGTTTTTGCACGAGCGCTTACAGCGACCAAAGTCCAGCCAAGCGAAGGCGCTTACAGCGAGCCACCGCAAAGCGATGGGCCGCGTCATCGTCTCGTTCAGCATGGATTTTGCGATGCAAGGCGATGTGCAGATGCGCACGATTCACGATGCCTACAGCGATGAGAAGATGGCCGATCAGGATGAGATGCGGCTTGAAGACATGCGGGAATTGCTCGTGCAAATGGGCATAGAACTGCCAGATTTGGATGACAAAGCCAACGCCTTAGAACAAGCGCAGGCTGCGCTCAAAGCCTTGCAAGAAAAAACGCAGCGCGAGCAAGAGATGCAAGCGCAGCGCCAAGCCAAGCGCGATCAGAAACGCGAAGAGCGGCGTGCAGCAAAAGCCAAGACTGATCCGAAAGCGCAGGCCAAGCTAGCCAACCAAGAGCAAGCGGCCCAAGAGGCACAAAGCTCACTGAAAAATATCTACCGCCAGCTTGCACGGCAGTTGCATCCTGATCGCGCCAGTAGCGATGAAGAACGCGCACGCCATCACGATTTGATGAGCCAAGTCAACGCTGCATATGACAAACAGGATTTACTCGCGTTGCTGAAATTGCAACTCAGCGCCAGCCAGATTGATGCCAGCGCGATGAACAGC
>JANNED010000252.1:0-1869 GCA_031388245.1 Variovorax sp. | reverse complement strand
ATTACCGCAAAGTGCGCCAGATCATCATTGATGAATGCACCGAACGGCACATCAATTTGCTAGAAAGCTTGATTGGCAAAGTGGCTGCGCGCCTGATGCAATTACCCGGGGTGGTGGGCGTGCGCGTGAAGATCGCAAAATTAGAAATATTCAGCGATTGCGAGGTGGCGATTGCTGTGGAGACGGGGCAATGGTGATGGAGCGTGCCTGAGATTTTGCAGCCGGCGGCGCTGGCGCAGTGTGCTTTTCTGCGTTGACTGCAAATTCCCAGACATCGCTCATGGCTTGGCTGTCTGAGAATTTGTATTTGTTTTGTGCGGGGCGTGTGTCCAGATAACGAATCGATTTGCCGCCCCAGCGATCTTGTTTGCTCAGCAAGGAACGCAGTTGCTCATCGAGCTCGTCAAGCGCGTCGTGATAATGCAAGCGGCTCATCGCGGCAATACGAAAACCGAGCGTCACGTTGTGGCGATCCGTGCTGTCGGGCATCAAGCCCAGCGCCACAATGCGAGACAAACGTGCGCTCAAATCATCCCCCATGCCCATAGCCGGCAGCAGCATCGCGAGCGTACGCTCGTCTAGCCTGGCCACCGTGTCGCCTTCGCGCGTGACGGTGCGCAACACGCGCACGCAGCGCCTGAGCATCCGATCGCTGGGTGTAGGTGAGGCGGCAGTGCCCATCACTTGCACATAGGCGATGCTGAAATCTTGCTTGGTCTGGGCGTGCTTATCCCAGGCCAGCTTCGTGATCTGAGCAAAGGCGCGAGCATTCACAAAGCCAGTCAGTGGATCGATGTTTTGCAGCGCTTGATGGCGCTCGTGTTCGCCATGGCGATCATGCGCAAACCATTGCAGCGCCAGGCCAACCAAGATCACTTCAAATGCAGCTGCATACATCGGCAGCTGATAAGCCAAATTATTTTCTAGCAAGCCAACACCATCAAGCAGGCCGATCAGCACAGTGGCAAACAGTGGCATGAATGCCGCCAGCCAAGCCAGTGCCAGTGAGTTACCGCCCCGCCACGCCAGATACACCAAACGCCACGACAACCCAAACGCCAAAAATACCATCACCAAGCTCAAAACATACATCTGCGTCCAGTAGTCGGGAAGCAGCGCGAAAGCCATCGCAGTCGAAGCACACATTGCGCCAAGAATCATGGAGATTCTTGGCAACCATTTAGCAGGACTGTCGGGCAGAAAGAGCACGCGGCAAAACTGAAGTTGACACGCTGTGGCCAGCAGCAAAAACACCAGCGTAGCCGTGCCGGGCCAATAGCCATCTGTCGGCCAAAGCAGCATATGCGCCAAGCCAGAGTGGCTGACCATAGCCAGAATGGCGAACACAACGCAGACGCCATACCAGCCAAAAATACTGTCTTTGCTCAAAACAAACAAAGACAAGGCCATGATCGCGGTCAGCAGCATGGCGCCAAGCGTCAGCCCCAAGCTGAGAAAAGTAGCCTGCGTGATGGCAGCAGACTGCACAGCAGAGTGGAGCAAAGTTTTCACCGACATCGGAAATTGATGTTTGATTCGTACATACACCGTCTGTTGTCCTTGCGGGCTGGCCAACAGCTCTTGTGCGCTCGGCATCTTCAGGTCGCGGAGCTCCCTTCAGAATGACTGTTTGCCGCGCCGTTTCCGCGCAATTCGCGTTCCATTTAAAAAGCTAAATTCAGATGCGGTAAAGTATTGAGGCCATGCCCAAAATCTCGACAAAATTCGTCTGCCAAACCTGTGGCCACGAGACCGCGCGTTGGGTGGGCAAGTGCCCGGATTGCGGCGGGTTTTCGACTTTCGCCGAAGAGAAAGTCGCGCCGACGCCGCGCGCCGGGCTGGGCGGGGCTTCGGCGCAGCGGGCGGTGC
>JANNED010000163.1:0-1878 GCA_031388245.1 Variovorax sp. | reverse complement strand
CGGCGGCTTGCAGGTGCGCAATTCGCTGATTGCCCTGTGGCTGGCGCTGTCACTGTATACCGGTGCGTTCATCGCCGAAGGGGTCCGTGCCGGCATTCTGGCGGTGTCCAAAGGCCAGTCCGAGGCCGCCTTTGCGCTGGGTCTGCGCCCCGGGCGCACCATGTCGCTGGTGATTCTGCCGCAGGCGTTGCGGGTGATCATCCCGCCGCTGATCTCGCAATATCTGAACCTGACCAAGAATTCGTCGCTTGCCATCGCGGTCAGTTACATGGATGTGCGGGCAACGCTGGGCGGTATAACGATCAACCAGACCGGGCGAGAGCTTGAGGGGATATTGCTGCTGGGTGCATTTTACCTGACGGTCAGTGTGATCATTTCAGGGGTAATGAACGCCTACAACCGCAGCAAGATATTGAAGGAGCGTTAAGATGACCGACAGCACCGCAACGCTCACCTATGTCCGTGACACGATGATCCCCCAAGCCGCCCCGCCGGTAAGTCAGGCGGGTGTGGTCAAATGGGTCCGGGAAAATCTGTTTTCCAGTTGGCTGAATGTGATCCTGACCGCCGGGTCACTTTACCTTCTGTATTTCGTGATTACGCTTATTTTGCCCTGGTTGCTGAATTCCGTCTGGAATGCCGGATCACTGACTGAATGCCGCGAGATTTTGGCGACAAACGGGGTTGCATCGACTGTCGGGGGTGCCTGTTTTGCAGTGATCCGGGACCGGTGGGTGCAATTCATCTTTGGGTTTTACCCCGCCGACCTGTATTGGCGACCGATCCTGGCTTTTGTGCTGTTCTTTGTGGCACTGGCCCCGGTTTTGTTCGCGACAGTGCCGCGCCGGTTGCTGGCTTTTACCGCAGTCTATCCGTTTCTGGCAGTTTGGCTGATCTGGGGCGGGGCGTTCTGGTCGCCGCTTTTAATTTTGGCGGGGTTTGCAGTGGGTTATCTGGCGTTCGGCCAGGGCACGCGGATTGGCGGGCCGGCGTTGGGGGTTATCCTTGGCGTGCTGTGCGCCGGGGGCTGGTGGCTTTACGCAACCCCGTGGATCAGTGGCGCGCTTGACCGGGCTGTGGGTTCTGCCCGGCAAGAGCAATCCATGACGTCGCTTACCGCCCTGACTCAGGCTTTGGGCCCGCAACTGGCGGATATCGAGGAACGCATCGCCGCCAGCGATGTGACAATCGCAGATGCGGTGGCGCAAAAGGACTTGCTTGTCGCCGCCGTGCTGGCGGAACGGGCCGCGCCTACGTCTGACGCGGCCTTGGCGCAATTGCTAGCCGACCTCAGCGCCAGTTTTGCACAGCTGAACAGCCTGCGGTCAGCGGCGAACCAACTGGCCGTCGCCCAATTCCAGACCAAGGACGCGATCACCGAAACCCGGTCGCTTTTATCCGCGATCACGGCTTTGCCGGACCTCGAAGCTAACCTCGACACGATGCGGACCAAGGCTGCCGAACTTCGGGCCGCATTACCGGATTCGGTTGCGAATTTTTCGACCGTGGATGCGGCCAAAGATGCAAACACTGACGATAAAGCCGCCCTTCGGGCCGCCATTGCGGCCGAAACCGATGCGGCGGCGGCGGCCAAGACCATTGGCCTGACCTATGGTGAACTGGGCCGGGTGGGACTGAAACCTGTGGATAGCAGTGATATTGGCGGGTTCCTTCTGGCAATCATCATCGGGATTTCCGGCATCACCTTGTCGCTGCCCTTGGGCATTCTGCTGGCACTGGGGCGGCAATCGAACCTGTTCATCATCAACAAGATCAGTGTCGCGTTTATCGAAATCATTCGGGGCGTGCCGCTGATTGTCTGGCTGTTCACCGCCCAATTGTTGCTGAACTACTTCCTACCCAAAGGCACCAACTTTG
>JANNED010000156.1:0-7082 GCA_031388245.1 Variovorax sp. | reverse complement strand
TCCCTGATTGGAGTTCCTTGCTAAGAGTTTTTATGCACTTAAACGATCTTAAAGTCCAACACGTCTCTGCTCTGGTGAATGAAGCAGAGGGCCTTGGCATTGAAAACCCTGGCCGTTTGCGCAAGCAAGAGCTGATGTTTGCCATCATTAAAGCGCGTGCCAAAACGGGTGAGTTGGTCGAAGCCGATGGCGTGCTTGAAGTGTTGCCCGATGGCTTTGGCTTCCTGCGCAATCCAGAAGCAGATTACACCGCCAGCACCGACGATATTTACATTTCTCCCAGCCAAGTGCGCCGCTTTAATCTGCACACGGGAGACATGATTGAAGGTGAGGTGCGCATTCCGAAAGAGGGCGAGCGCTATTTTGCTTTGAACAAGCTGGATAAAGTCAACGGCGATTTGCCCGAGAAAAACAAACACAAAGTGATGTTTGAAAACTTGACACCGCTGTTTCCCAAGGAGCAGATGAAGCTCGAACGCGATATCAAAGGCGAAGAAAACATCACCGGCCGCGTGATTGATTTGATCGCGCCGTTTGGCCGTGGCCAGCGTGCGCTGCTGGTGGCCTCGCCCAAGAGCGGCAAAACGGTGATGATGCAGCACATTGCGCATGCGATCACCGCCAATTATCCCGATGTGCATTTGATGGTCTTGCTCGTCGACGAACGCCCAGAAGAGGTCACAGAGATGCAGCGCAGCGTGCGCGGCGAAGTGATCGCCTCCACCTTTGATGAGCCTGCCGCTCGCCACGTGCACGTGGCTGAGATGGTGATTGAGCGCGCCCAGCGTTTGGTCGAGCTGAAAAAAGACGTGGTGATCTTGCTCGATTCGATCACGCGCTTAGCCCGCGCTTACAACAACGTGGTGCAAAGCTCCGGCAAGGTGCTCTCTGGCGGTGTGGATGCGAATGCGCTGCAACGCCCCAAGCGCTTCTTCGGTGCAGCGCGCAACATCGAAGAAGGTGGCTCGCTCACCATCATCGCTACTGCGCTGGTGGATACTGGCTCGAAAATGGATGAAGTGATTTTTGAAGAGTTCAAGGGCACAGGCAACAGTGAAGTGCATTTGTCGCGCCGTTTGTATGAGAAGCGTGTTTTCCCAGCGATTGATCTTTCCAAATCAGGCACGCGCCGCGAGGAGCTGTTGCTCTCGCCTGAGATTCTGCAAAAGACGCGTATCTTGCGCTCCTTCCTCTTCAATATGGACGAGATAGAGAGCATGGAGTTGATTCAGAAAAAGATGAAGGCGACGAAGAACAATTCAGAGTTTTTTGAAGAAATGCGGCGCGGGGGGTAAATCTTCGCTCTTCTGCTTAATGCCGCTGCGGGAGGCAGCCTAAGCGCTTTGACAGCCATTTTGCTCAAAAAGGAATTCTATGGCTACTACAAAATTAATAGCGCCTGACACAGTAAATACGCCGGTGATACTGCTAAAAACCTTATAATTTAAAGCATGGACGCTTTGATTAATGTACTCACAGATGCTTTCGCGCAAGCGCAGCAGTGGGTGTTTGAGGAGGCGGTGCAGCCCATCATTTATGCGCTCGGTATCGGTGGCTTGGTGGAAGACGGCTTCATCGCCACGGGCTGGTTTTTGGTGGGTATCTTGCAGCTCCTCGTCTTGATCGCCATCATTGCACCGCTGCAAAAATGGAGACCGGTTGAGCCCATCACGGATCGCGCCACGGTTCGCACCGATATTCTTTACACATTGATTCATCGCCTCGGCTTGTTTCGTCTTGCCTTGTTTTTCACGCTCGATCCCCTCATTGAATCTGGTTTTGGCGCTTTACGCGTCGTAGGCATGGAGACGTTTCATCTCGACCAATGGGTGTTTTCTGGCTTGGGCTTTGAGAGTGCGCTGCTCGGATTTTTCATCTATCTGGTGGTATTCGATTTCTTTGATTACTGGATCCATCGTGGCCAGCACGGCGTGCATGGGTGGTGGCAGCTTCATAGCCTGCATCATGCGCAACGGCAAATGACCATGTGGAGCGACAACCGTAATCATCTGCTCGATGATGTGCTGCGAGATAGCATTTTGGTTTGTGTGGGTTTGGCGGTGGGGATTGCGCCCGGCCAGTTTGTGGCTTTGGTTGCCTTCACACAACTGTCTGAGAGTTTTCAGCATGCAAATCTCAAAGTGTGGTTTGGTCCATTGGGCGAGCGCCTATGGGTCAGCCCGCGCTTTCATCGCTTGCATCATGCGGTGGGCATTGGGCATGAGTCACCCTACAAAGTGCTGGGCGGTCATAACTTCGGCGTGCTCCTGCCGTGGTGGGACATGCTGTTTCGCACCGGTAATTTTGAAAAACGCTTCGATGCCACGGGCGTGCGCGACCAAATTGAGCAAGGGCGCAATTATGGTATGGGCTTTTGGCAGCAGCAGTGGTTGGGTTTGAAGCGGCTGGTCAGTAAGACGTAGATCATCATGGCCCGCTTTATCCTGATAGAGCCTTCGCACAACGGCAATGTTGGCGCTGCAGCGCGTGCCATGAAGACGATGGGTTTTGATGATTTGTGGCTGATTGCGCCGCGTGATCCGAAGGTGCTCAATCGGGATGAAACCATTCAGCGCGCCAGCGGCGCGACGGATGTGCTCGCCAAGACGCAGATCGTCGCTACGCTGGATGAGGCCTTACATGGCGTGAATCATCTCTGCGCCACGGCCATGACGGCGCGAGACTTTGGGCCGCAGACGCATGCACCGCGTACTTACTTTGACATGCTATTAAAAGAAGAGCAAGAAACGCACATTCCATGCCGGCAAGGCAGTGATTTGGCTTTAAAGAGCGAGCTGAGAATGGCTTTTCTCTTCGGTACCGAGCGCTTTGGTATGCGCAACGAAGATGTGTATCGCTGCCACGCCGCGCTGAGCATCCCCACAAATCCACACTACGGCTCGCTCAATCTAGCCAGCGCCGTGCAACTGATTGCTTACGACTGGCGCCAAGCGCTGGCTTCCCACTTAGGCCAAAGTTTTGGCGGCAGCGCCGCTGCACATCCGCCCAATTCGGTTCAAACCACCCATATTGCAGATGCAGCAGCCACAGCTGCCGCGCTTGCGCATTGGCAGGAGGCATTGGTTCATTTGGGCTTTCTCAACCCCGATGCCCCGAAGAAACTCATGCCGCGCTTGAACGATTTGCTCAATCGAGCGCAGTTGCGCGAGGAAGAAATTCATATCTTGCGCGGCATGGCCAAGTCAATTCTTGCGACAGAGCCTGCACGTGGTGCCAAACAAGCCTCAAACTAAATCGCTAAACTCAAAGCTATGTTTTCCAGAATCACAGCCGACATTGATTGCATCCTAGAGCGCGACCCCGCTGCGCGCAGCCGCTTTGAAGTGCTCACCTGTTATCCTGGCTTGCATGCCGTGATCTTGCATCGCCCTGCGCATTGGTGTTGGCATGCGGGCTTCAAATGGCTGGGGCGCTTCATTTCTCAGCTCTCGCGCTGGTTCACGGGCATTGAGATTCATCCAGGCGCTGTGATCGGCAACCGCGTGTTTTTTGATCATGCGATGGGCGTGGTGGTGGGCGAGACGGCGGAAATCGGCGATGGCTGCACGATTTATCAAGGTGTCACGTTGGGCGGCACCTCGCTCTACAAAGGTGCCAAGCGCCATCCTACGCTGGGCAAAAATGTGGTGGTGAGCGCGGGCGCGAAAGTGCTGGGCGGCTTTATCGTCGGCGATGGTGCCAAGATCGGCAGCAATGCGGTGGTGATCAAGCCTGTGCCTGCTGGTGCAACGGCAGTGGGCATTCCGGCTCGCATCATTCCGAGCAAAGATGGCGTGAGTGCAGACGTGACGACTGGCGCTGCTTCACTGAACCGTGAGGATCCGAAATTCTCTGCTTACGGTATCACACAGGACGATGACCCGTTGAGCCTAGCGATGCGCGGCTTGATTGACAACGCCTCAAACCAAGAAGATCAAATCGCTTTGCTCTGGCAAGCCATCGAAAAGATATCTGCCGCACAAGCCGTGCCCGATTGCATGCCAAGTGGCGAGCCAGCAGACAAGCTTGATACCAAAAAGCTCAACGAGTTGGTGGGCAAATAGCCGCTGAGCGCTTATTCAAACAATTTCGAGCTCATGCTCTGAATACCATCCATTTCGCTTTGCATCGTTCTGTTGACCCGATGCATGCTGAGCATTTTTTTATTGGTGGTGCGCAAGCGCTGCGAGACATCGGCCAGCATGCGGGCCAACAGCAAGCATGCGACATTGGGTTGCTCTTTGATCATGCGAGCCAGTGCTTCGCGTTCGAGCACCGCCATGTCCACTTCCGAGACGGCGCGTATCGTCGCGGATCTGGGCTGACCATCGATCAGACCCATCTCGCCCATCAATGCACCGGGGCCGAGCGTGCTGATTACCATCGAGTCAGTCTTGCGGTTCAATTCATTTTCAACCACAGCCTCGCCCTGTAAAAGTACGGCCATGAATGTTGTGTTGGTAAAGCCCTCTTGAATGATGATGCCAGTGGGTTTGATGCGTTTGGCATCCATATAACCCACGATCACATAAGCTGCATCGAGCGTGAGCTCGGCCAAAGCGGTGGAGCCAGTGAGCATGGCTGCCACATCTTGCCGGCTGAAGCGCCTCTTTTCTGTCTGCAAAGAATCCATAGCGGCTCAATACATCAGGGTTGGGTGGGCAGATCGGGCTGCAAAGCATCCGAGATGGCTAGCACGGTGGTGGCCCAATCGGCAGGCAAGCGCAAGAGATACACCGCGCTGCGTTGCAGCCGGCCATCGCGCGACACGCCATGGATGAGAACAAAGCGCCCCGTGCTGGCTGGTAAGTGGGTCAATACAGCACGGCCTTGTGCATCGATTGGCACGCTCTGCAAGCCTTGGCTCATTTGGGCATCTTGTGCCAGATCAAGCGTTAATTGCTGTGGCGTGTCTGCGCTGCCTCGGTAGAGTTGAAGAATCAACCCAGAGCCTTGTGCAGTCGCGCTGGCTGCCACGCCAATTTCGCGCAGCCAAACGGCGGGAGCGGGTGCAGGCGCGGGAGCTGGGGGCGGCAAGGGGGCATCCATGATATCGATGCGGCGCATCGCGTTGTAACCCTCAATGGCTTGTGCATCATAGCCGCGCACCCTCGCAAAATAGCTGCCATTGGCTAAACTGCTGAAATCAAAAATGGGCTGTGCTGAGCGAGACTGCAAAACGAGTTGGGTGAACGCTTCATCGCGAGCAACTTCAGCGCGATAGCCAGCAACGCCCGGCAAGCTGCCTACGCTCCACAACGCGCGCTGCGGAGAGTTGCCGGCCTCAGGGCGAGTGCGCAACACACGCTCAGGCAACAAATTGGCTGCCAGCGCAGGCGACAAAGGGACGACTTTGATCACCCGATCCTGCGGCTTGAAAGCCGTGCCGAAGCCGCCGCCCACTTCTGCGCTCGCAGCTTGCGCAGGATTGTCGGTGCGCACCAAACCTTCCAATACTTCGGTGCGGGCGCTGCCGCTGGCAGGGTCTTCAAAAGCCACGCGAAATTGTGTGCCGCGTACGCCCAATGTCGATGTGTTGGTGATCACACTGAATGGTTTAGCGCGGCGCGTGGTTTTATCAGCGGTGATGTCTAGCAAACCTTCCACCAAACGGATCGCACCTGAAAACCACGTGGTGGAAATGCTGCTGCTCGGATCCTTCATGGCATATTGGTTTTGCTGCGTGACTTGCGCCAAAGTGCGTGGCATCAGTTGTACGCTTGAGCCATCGGCCATTTTGATGGTTGCAGAAGCGTTCTCGCCTGTCTGCACGCGATCACCTTGCCGAACGATCGCGCCAGCACTTGCCGCTTGGTTATTGATCAAGACATCGCCCGTGGCATTGAGCAATTGGCCTGTGAGCAATTGGGTGGGCTGAGAATCCCAATTGAGCATACTGCGCGGCACATCCAGCACGAAACCAGGTTGTATCAAATTGGGATTTTTCAGGCCATTGAGCTTGGCGAGCTCAGGCCAAGCCTTGGGGTTGTTCAGCAGTTTGCGGGCGAGCGTGTGGAGATTGTCGCCAAGCTGCACGGTATAGCTGGTGTAGGCTTCTTGATGCTGCGCTATTTTTGCGTGAGCAGGCAGGCAGATGGGCAAAGCAAACAATGCAACTGCGGCAAATACATATTGTGCGGTTGTAGAGCGCTTGAGAAATGTTTTTTGAACAAAGTTTGATTGGATCGGTAAAGGTTTTGCAGCCATGCGGGCACTCTCTGTAGCAATCTGGAAAATCCGAGATAGCTTGATTGGACAGTGAACCCGTTTCTTGCTCCTTACTCATTCTCGCGAATTGAGAACTCCGTCACAGCGATTGCGTCGGCGCGTGTGAAATTGCTACACACCTGTGACTATTTCACGCTCATGTTGCGAAGGCTCAGCGTGGCGTTTGTAAGGCACTCGTCAAGCTCAGCACGGTGGTGCCCCAATTCGCAGGCAATTCCAACAGCAGCACCGGGCTGCTGGCCACAATGCCTTGTGGCGATGTGCCCGCAAAGCGGATGTAGCGGCGCTCGTTGGCTTTGAGGTCTTTCAAAACCACCTGGCCTTTGGCATCCATTGGTAACGTGAGCAAGCCTTGTGTCATGGCGAGGTCTTGTGCGATGTGAATGTTGAAGAGGCGCGGCGTATCCATAGCGGATGTGTTGACGCTCAGAAGCAGACCTTCGGGCAATAAATCAGCTGTGGCGGCAATGCTGATTTCGCGTATCCAAATCAAGGGGGCAGGCGGCAGCGGCGCATTAGCAATTTCGATGCGGCGCATGCTGTTGTAGCCTTCGATGCCCGACGGATCGATTCCGCGCACCCGCGCAAAATAATTGCCATTGGGCGCAGCGGCTAAATTGATGGCGGGGCTGCTGGATTTTGTGTCAAAGACAATTTGGCTGAAAGCCGTGTCAAGTGCGAGCTCAGCCCGATAGGCTGCAGCACCGCTGAGTGCCGTGACAGCCCACAGCGCTTGCGCGTTATCGGCAGTGCGTTGCACATTGGGTGGTAAGCTGCTCTCAGGCAAAGCCGCCAGCAGCGCCACCACTTTGATCTCGCGTTCGCTTGGCTTAACGGCCACACCAAAGCCGCCG
>JANNED010000144.1:0-9824 GCA_031388245.1 Variovorax sp. | reverse complement strand
GTATCCCCAAACCCGATCCCGCCAAAGCCAATGCGCTTTACCAGCAAGCCCTGCCCGCTTTCAGCGCCAAACAATTCGATGAAGCCTATCGCCTCTGCTTTGAGGCCATTGCTGCCGATCCAGACTGCGCTGATGCATTGGAGCTGCTGGGCGCCATTCACGCCGCCAAAGAAGAGCGGGCGATGGCACTGCCATTCTTTGAGCGCGCTGTGAAGCTCGCGCCGCACGTGGCGCAGTTTCACTATAACTTGGGCGTGATTCATCATGAGCTGAACCGTTTTCCTCAGGCCATGCGCAGCTACCACCAAACCCTGCGGTTGCAGCCTGAGCACACTGCGGCGCTGTCCAACTACGGTGATTTGCTGCGCCGCCATGATCAATTGGAAGCAGCGCGCGAGCACCTAGAGCGGCTGCAAAAATTAGAGCCCGATGCCAAAGGCTTGCCTCTCAAACTCGCCCTCACCTACTTTGGCCTCAAAGAATACGAGCTGGCCGACAAGTATTTCATGGAAGCACTCATAGACCCGAAAGAGCCAGCCGTGGTGCATTGGGAATATGCGCACTATTTGCTTTTGAAGAAACGCTTCGCTGAAGGCTGGGCGAGCTACGAGCGCCGCAGCGAATGCTCGACTTTTAACAGCGTCTATCACTTCCCTCATACCGAGCCGCTGTGGAACGCAGAGAGCCTAAGGGGCAAAACCTTACTCGTGCACCGCGAGCAAGGCTTGGGCGATGAGATCATGTTTGGCAGCTTGCTGGCTGAGCACACGCAAGATGCCACGCGTGTGGTGATCGTCGCCGCGCCAGAGATGGTGCGCGTGTGGCAAAGCAGCTTGAATTCCAGCAATTTGCCGAGCGACAAATACCACGTCTATCCCTACTGGGGCGCGCTGCCCCCGCTGTGGGACAGCCCGGCCAAACCCGCTTGGTTTGCGCAATACAAGTTTGATTACCAAATCGCCATGGGCCGTTTGGCCCATCTCTTTCGCCCCACGCTGCATAGCTTTGGCACGCCGAAAATCACTTTCAAGATTGATGAAGCTTTGGTGCTTGAGTGGAAAGCCAAAGTAAACAGCATACCGAACATCGCCGGCAAAAAGAAAGTCGGCGTGATGTGGGGCGCGAACCCTGCCACCTTCCACTACGATGCCTCCCGCCGTGCCCTGCGCAAAAGCGTGCCCCTGCATGAGTTTGAGCCGCTGGCACACGTCAAGGGCGTGCAACTCGTGAGCCTGGCCAACAGCGTACACGGCTCGATCGCTGGCAGCTTGAATGCGCTGGATTTGGTCGACTTCAGCGAAGACTTGATTGATTTGGCCGAAACCGCCGCACTCATGCAAAACCTCGATGTGATCATCACCATTGATACTTCGCTCGCTCACTTGGCTGGCGCAATGGGCTTGCAGGTCTGGATGCCCCTGTGTTGGGACGCCGATTGGCGCTGGGGCGAAAGTGATGAGAAGAGCTACTGGTATCCCAACGTCTCCCTCATCCGCCAATCCGTGGCAGGCGAATGGCAGCCGGTGATGCAAGCGCTGGCCGCTGATCTTGCCGCTTTCGTCAAACGTTGATCACTCCGCCCGCAGCGCTTTTTTCAGCTCTTGCCCAATCTCCGGCTTGTGGGCAAACGGATCGGTCGGGTTGCGGGCTTGCATGATGTCTTCCAAGCGGGTTTGCACCGAGTTGATCGCTTTAGGATGGCTGTAAATGTAGAAATGATCCTGCGCCACGGCATCAAACACCATCTGAGCCACATCCGCTGCGCTCACCTTGCCGCTGCCTACCGCTTTGTCGCTCATGGCTTGGCCAATCATTTGGCTCTTGGTCGGTTTGATCCCTCGGTGCTTGAATTCGTCAGGGCGATTGCGGTGGCTTTGGCTGATGCCGGTCGGCACGAAGAAGGGGCAGAGCACGGAGGCGCTCACCTGATCCGTCACCAAGCGCAAATCTTGATAGAGCGTCTCAGACAGCGCCACCACAGCATGCTTGCTCACGTTGTACACACCCATGTTCGGCGCATTGAGCAAACCGGCCATGCTCGCGGTGTTGACGATGTGGCCTTGGTACGAAGCATCCTTCTTGGCAGCGTCGAGCATCATCGGCGTGAACACGCGCACGCCATGCGCCACACCCATGATGTTCACGCCCACCACCCATTCCCAGTCCTTGAGCGTGTTTTCCCAAATCAGTCCACCTGAGCCCACGCCCGCGTTGTTGAACAAGAAATGCGGTGCACCAAAGCGTTCAAACGTCGCCGCGCCGAGCGCTTCTACTTGATCTGCCTTGCTCACATCCACACGTTGCGCCAACACTTGCAAGCCTAGCGCTGAAATTTCAGCCGCAGCTTTGTCCAAAGCATCTTGCTGCACATCGGCGAGCACCAGATTCATGCCCAGCTTCGCGCCAATACGTGCGCATTCGAGCCCAAAGCCCGAGCCCGCGCCCGTGAGCACGGCGGTTTTGCCTTTGAAATTGGTGATCATGTTCAGTTAAGCCTTCTTCAAAATAAAGCCAATGCGCGGGAAATGCACAAACACTTCGCCAGCGCGTGCATCGACTCGGCGAATGCTGTAGCGCGTGCGCGTTGCAGCCACCAACTCTCCGCTGCTAGGCTCCAGACCAAAGCTTTCAGCGGTGATGGTGACTTGGCTGCCCAAGGCGATGCCATGCTCATCTTGAAAGGTGTTTTCATGGCCAAATAGGCTACTGGCTGGCGTATTTATTGCACATGCCGCTATGGATTCAGGAGCATTTGATTTGCTAGGTTCGCCTTGCTCAAAAGCCGCTATTGCGTCCATCCAAGCGAGCACGGCGGGCGTAGCATCCAGCACACTCGCCACAGGCGGCACTATACGGTGCGTGAACCACAGCGGGTGATAGACCGCGAAATCGGCCACGCTGGGCACATTGCCTAGCAGGAAGCTTCTGCCATCGAGCATGCTGGAAATGCGGCGCAAGTAGCTTTTATAAGTCGCTGCTGCATCAGCAGGATTCATACGCGGCGCACCGCCTCGCATCGCTTGGCGGTCGGCAGCGAAGGCACGCAAATTCTCAGGCGGCTGATCTTTGAACACATGCGCCGCGCCCGCGCTCTGGAAGTTATATGCCATGGCCACGGGGAAGAGCATGTTGTCTGCCCACTGCGCGACGGTGCGAGCCGCGCCCTTCAATCCGGCTGGATACAAGGTTTTGTCTGGGCTGAGGTGCTCCAACACATCACACATCAGCATCGTGTCGCAAATGATTTGGTTGCCAATTTGCAAAATCGGAATACGGCGATAGCCACCCGTGAGCGCCTGCATATCCGGCTTGGGCATGACCATCGGCTGAAAGACCGATTTCCAAGCGAGATTCTTGTATCCCATGATTGCGCGGATCTTCTCAGCGAAGGGGGAGCTGGGATAGTGATGGAGGAAGATGTCAGGGCTCATAACGTGTTTCTCTTAGGGATGAAAGAATGACTTTTGCGCCGTTCGCATTCAAAAAAGCCCTCAATTGAGCTTCACCAACTGCTTACCAAAGTTGCGCCCCTTCAGCAGCCCCAGAAAAGCCTCGGGCGCAGATTCAATGCCTACTGCAATGCTCTCCCTCGCGCGTAGCTTGCCTGTGGCCACCAGCATGCCTAGCTCTTTCAAAGCTTCAGGCCAAATTTCCATATGCTCGGCAACGATGAAGCCTTGCATCTTGAGGCGACTGACCAAGATGATCGCTGGGTTAGCCAGCGGAGGCGCCTCGCCGTCATAGCGAGAGATCATGCCGCAGACGGCAATTCTTCCGAAGGCATTCATGCGCGCCAGAATCACATCCGTGATCCAACCGCCCACGTTTTCAAAGAAGCAATCAATGCCATCAGGCGCAGCAGCTTTTAAAGCAGCGTTCAGTGCTTTTCCATCGCTGTGTTCTTTGTAGTCGATGCAAGCATCGAAGCCCAATTCATTGACGGCATAAGCGCATTTCTCTGCGCCGCCCGCAATGCCCACCACGCGGCAGCCGCGCGATTTGGCCAGCACGCCGACTGCGCTTCCCACCGCGCCCGAAGCAGCGTTGACCACCACCGTCTCGCCTGCTTTGGGCTCACAAATTTTGAGCAAGCCATACCAAGCCGTCACGCCGGGCATGCCGACCGCGCCGAGATAGGCAGACAGAGGAATCGGGCCCTCTTGCACTTTGCGCAGCGCGCCCACGGCATTGCCATCGACGATGCTGTATTGCTGCCAGCCGCCCATGCCGACCACTTTATCGCCCACCGCGTATTTGGAATGCTTGGATTCCACCACCTCGCCCACCGTGCCGCCAATCATCACCTCGCCAATGGCTTGCGATGCCGCATAGCTTTTCGAATCGTTCATGCGGCCACGCATGTAGGGGTCAAGGCTCAAATAATGGTGCTTCACGAGCACTTGGCTAGTCTGCAACGCGGGCAGCGTCTCGCTCACGAGTTTGAAGTTAGACAAGCTTGCTTCCACAGCGGGGCGGTTGTCTAAGACTTGTTTTTGGTTAACGGTCATGATGATGATCTTTCCTTTTAAATACTATAAATTCAATAGCACTCTACGCAGCAAATACGCCGGGGAAGTGCTCAAAATGCTTACAAATACTCGTTCCAAAGCCTAATCCGACGCCTAATCCGAAGCATGGGGAACGATCTTCTTCAACTCTCGCCCGCCTTGCGCGCTCGATGCTGTGGCCAGCGCTTTGAGAAATTTAAACGTCCCTGTCGCATGCGCGCAGATCTCGCTCAAACCTCCGTTAGCGCGGCGGCTGAACACACTGCCTTCGGTGAACGCGAGTGTCGCCGTGCGGTGCAAAAGCTTGGCCTTGGCCACCAAATAATCTTCCCCAGGCCGCATGAATTGCGTCTTCATCTCCAGCGTGACCAAGCCCGGCGCTGCTTGCTTGCCAAGCGCTTCGGTGCTCCTCGCGGCATGTGCCATGCACACATCCAGCAGCGTCATCACCAAGCCGCCATGCGCTACTTGCCACGTGTTGAGCAATTCAGGCTTCAAAGCGCAATGAATTTCCGCCTCGCCGCCTTCAAACTTGATCAGCTCAAATCCGAGGTGTTCAACAAAAGCAATCTTGAGCGGGAAGTCCATCATCCACCCGTGACGATGCTCACACCACCATCGACTGCCAGCCACTGACCAGTAATGTGTTTGCCCGCATCGGACGCGTAGAGCAAGGTGAGGCCTTTCAAATCTTCATCGTCACCCAAGCGTTGCAACGGCGCGCCTTCTTTGAGTTTGTCTTCGCCCAATGCTTTCAATGTCCCAGCTGTCATTTTGCTCGGGAAAAAGCCAGGGCAGATCGCGTTGACGCGGATGTTGTACTTGCCCCATTCTGCAGCCAGCGCACGCGTGAAATTAATCACTGCGCCTTTGGAGGTGTTGTACGCAATCGTGTTCATGCCGCTGGGGTTACCGCCGAGGCCGGCAATCGATGCAAGGTTAATGATTGCGCCTCCGCGATAAGCCCCTACGGTAGCGCTTTTGGTGATCATAGATTTCTTCGCGATGCGTTGGCTGAGCAAAAAGTAGCCACGCACGTTCAGGTTCATCACCTTGTCCCAAGCCTCTGTTGGGTAATCTTCAGCAGGTGCGCCCCAAGCGGCGCCGGCATTGTTGACAAGAATATCCACGTCACCCATGCGTTGCAAAGTCTCATCAGCTAAGCGATGAATATCGGCTTCCACTGCGCAGTCCGCAGCGATCCAGCGTGCATCAATACCTTTGGCTTGCAGCCCGGCAGCGGCCTCTTCCAAGTCAGCCGCTTTGCGCGAGGAAAGCATGATCTTCGCACCCGCTTCGCCGAGAGCGAATGCCATTTGAAGGCCAAGGCCGCGCGAGCCCCCAGTGACGAGAGCGGTTTTGCCTTTGAGGTCGAAAAGTTGTTGAACGGGGCGATGGGTCATTTGCGCAGTCTCCTGAAATAAAGCCACCGCTGCAAAGCGGTGGCGCTAGTTGGTCTTGCTACGAATGTAAATCAAGACGATGCCAAGCACTGTCACCAAGCTGCCAGCGATGCCCAAACTCCATGAGAGCATGGGGCTGACATTGTCCAAAACGATGCTGGCAACAATACTGAGCAAGCCGCCGTAAATGCAGACCCAAATAAGGATATCGATGCGGCCTTCATGGCTGGGTTTGATGTTCAAAAAGCGTCCTCAGCCATCTCAGCACAAGTCATGTCGCGGCTTGCGACCACGGCAAGCCATGCGTCAATTTTTGGCAATTCATAACGGTAAAAATACTGTGTAGCCGGCATGATTCCTGCATTGTTTGCTACTTTATTTGTAGCACTTGAGTTGCTCAAGGAAACATCCAACCAGATCCATGCTAACACCGTATGCCCAAAGGCTTGCATATAGGGCACGGCATTGGCCAGCGCCTGTTGCGGATTGCCGCTGGCCCACGCTGCTTTGGTGGCATTGCCGATTTTTTTAAGTGCAGTAGCCAGTTGGTTGCCCTGCTCTGCCAACTCAGGCTTTTGCATCGCGCGCTCAATGGTGGCGTTGATCTTGCTGGCCAGCAATTGCAGCCCTTTGCCGCCATCCATCACCACTTTGCGGCCCAGTAAATCCAAGGCTTGGATCGCATGCGTGCCTTCGTGAATCATGTTGAGCCGCTGATCGCGCCAGTATTGCTCCACTGGGAAATCCCGCGTGTAGCCGTAGCCGCCGTGGATTTGAATCGCCAAGCTATTAGCCTCCAAGCAATTCTCGCTTGGCCAGCTCTTGGATATCGGCGTGAGCATTTCCAGCAGCAACGCCGCCTCTTGCTTTTGCTCGGTATCGCCAGTGGCTTTGTCGTCCACGAGTTTTGCGCAATAAAGCTGTAGCGCCAAAGCGCCTTCGCAGATGGATTTTTGTGCAAGCAGCATGCGCTTGATGTCGGCGTGCTCGATCAATCTGACTTGCGCTTGATTCGGATCTTTGCCCGCCCCGGTGATAGGTCTGCCCTGTGGCCGCTGCTTGGCATAATCAAGAGAAGCATAGTAGCCAGCCAGCCCCAGCGAGGTAGCAGCCATGCCGATGCCAATCCGCGCCTCATTCATCATGTGGAACATGCCCTTCAAGCCTTCGCCCGGTTTGCCCACCAGGTAGCCGACAGCCCCACTCTTGCCATCAGGCGTAAATTTGCCTTCGCCAAAATTGAGCAGCGTGTTCGGCGTGCCAGCCCAGCCGAGCTTATGGTTTAAGCCAGCCAGCGTCACATCGTTGCGCTGCCCGGTCAATTCGCCCTGTGCATTCACCATCTTTTTAGGCACGATGAAGAGAGAAATCCCACGCGTACCAGCAATCAGTCTGCCATGATCATCAGGGATTTTGGCGAGCACCAGATGAATGATGTTTTCCGTCACATCATGCTCACCGCCAGAAATCCACATCTTGTTGCCGCGTAGCCGATAGCGCGGGCCCAGTGCATCATCTGCGTCCTCTAGCTCAGCACGCGTCGTAATGTCAGACAGCGACGAGCCCGCCTGCGGCTCGCTCAAACACATCGTGCCCGCCCAGCGGCCATTGAACTGATTCGCAGCAAACACTTGCTTTTGCACTTCAGTGCCCGAAGCCAAAATCGCATTCGCATTGCCCACGGTCAGCAAATTCCAGCCAATCGAAATTGATGCGATGCCAAAAAACGAATTCGCAGCCGCCTCAATCAAATAAGGCAGTTGCATTCCACCCATCGATTCATCCTGCGCAGCGGCAAACATCCCGCTCTCCGCATACGCCGCCCGCGCCTCATGCGTGGCCTTGGGCAAAATCACTTTCAAAGCACCATCCGCATCCACCTCAGTGCGTGGCTCTTCCCGATCCACCGTGCGATTAAATGGCGCAAACTTTTCGCGTGCAATTTTTTCGCAAGTATCCAGCACCGCATTAAACGTCTCGCGCGAATGATCGGCGAAACGGGTGCGTTGGTTCAGTTGATCGGCTTTGAGCCAGTGGTAGAGCAAATGCTCAAGGGTGTTGCGATAGCTCATGTCAATCATTCATTAGTTGTTTGCTTCATTAACTCGCAGCAATCGCTCGCTACTTTGCGTAGCGGGCTTGCACTTGCGCAATCGGCATCAGAAGTTCTTCGACCCGTTTGCCAGCTTGCTTAGCAAGTTGCGGGTTATCACGCCAAATCTGCGTCCACATCTCAAACTGAGCCAGCGATTGCTCCCAGCGCTGCTGTAGTTGCTCAGCAGTCGGCACGGGAATCCCGTAGTGCTCGTCTCGCATCGAAATATCGTTGTTGCTATTCTGAGTTATTGGTTAATTTTTAACTGGCTTTGAAAATCTTGTATCGCAAACTACATATTTACCATCAATGGGTTCGTATCGAGATTCATCCAAGTCATTCAGCTTTTCAAAGGTTAGCTTGTTGCCACATCCGATACCATGAACTGCATAGGATCTCTCATCCTGATCTTTCACCCTAAGAAAATCAGAACCAGCTCTTTTTGCTGCTTGAGTAACTAACTTGTGGTTTTCCTCAAGCGCATTGTTAACTTGTCTGTTGCTAAACCAAAATGCTAAGCCAATCAACAAAGAAGTAAAAAGTACGAATGCCAGCATTAAAGTAACTGATGGCATCATCTCATCAAATTTTTCAAACCACCTTGCAACAGTCTCACCAAAAGTGTATTGGTTAGCATGCTTTCTCCCTGCTCTAAACAACTGTACATTTAACCCGCCCCATCCATTTGAATGGGCGACTAAGTTGATTTCTTCTGAAACTTTTAGTAGTGGCAGTTTCAGTATGCTTTGGTTATTGTCAGTATCCACAGAAAAATTGCCGTTCTGCTCGACTATTCTCAAGTCTTTTCTATTGCTTCTGATTTCAATATCTTTGATATCAAAATCAGACGTGTTTTTGATCACTATTTTTACAAATGCCTCGGACTGCCGCTTTGTCCAACTAGGAATTTCAACACTACGCTCGGAAAAGTAGATAGAGCATCTTTCTTTAGGGAATCTTTCGATCCACCATTTTGCTAAGTTTATTGAGGTAGTAGCGATTGGTGCTCCTGAGTTATTCATCACAAAACCTCAAAAATCCCCGCCGCCCCCATACCGCCACCAATACACATCGTAACGCACACGCGTTTCGCGCCACGGCGTTTGCCTTCGATGAGGGCGTGGCCGGTCAGGCGCTGGCCGCTGACACCGTAGGGATGGCCGACTGCAATCGCGCCGCCGTTGACATTGAGTTTGTCATCTGGGATGCCCAGTTTGTCGCGGCAATAGATCACTTGCACGGCGAAGGCTTCGTTGAGCTCCCACAAGTCGATGTCGCTCACTTTGAGGCCCAAGCGCTTTAAGACTTTGGGAATCGCAAACACGGGGCCGATGCCCATTTCATCGGGCTCGCAGCCTGCCACGGCGAAGCCTAGGAAGCGGCCGAGCGGCTTCAAGCCGCGCTTGGCAGCAATGTCTTCGTTCATCAGCACGCAAGCGCCTGCGCCATCAGAGAATTGGCTGGCATTGCCTGCGGAGATCAGGCCGCCGGGCAGCGCGGAGCGCAGGCCGGTGATGCCTTCAAAGGTGGTGCCGGCGCGGATGCCTTCATCTTGGCTCACGGTGACTTCTTTGGTCATGAGGCCAAGCGTGGCATCTGCAATACCGGCTTTCACGGTGATCGGTGCGATCTCAGCATTGAAAAAACCTGCAGCCAATGCGTCTGTCGCGCGCTGCTGGCTGCGTGCGCCGTAATGATCCATGGCATCGCGTGTGATGCTGTAGCGCTTGGCCACTTGCTCAGCGGTCTGCAGCATGTTCCAGTAAATCTCGGGCTTCTTTTTCATCAGCACAGGGTCAGTCATCATGTGCATGTTCA
>JANNED010000129.1:0-3762 GCA_031388245.1 Variovorax sp. | reverse complement strand
CAAAGCTGATTGAGCGCGCTGGCTTGCCTACGCGCGCGCCTGCGCTGCCGCTTGAAGGCGCTGAGGATATTGCAGCACGCTACTTGCAGCTCATGCGCGTGGACAAGAAAGCCGAAGCCGGCGAGATTCGCTTCATCACGATTGACCCACCGGGCAGAGCGAGCTTGCGCACTGCGCCTGATGCATTGGTACGCGGGGTGATTGCGCAGTGTATGGCTTCTTAATTACTATTAATTTCATAGCACTCTGTGCATATTCTATGCCGGCTAAGTGCCAATTTAGCCTGATTAGCCAACTACCGCAGATCAAGAAATCTCACCGTTCGGGCTGAGCTTGTCGAAGCCCTCACAAACCCTTCGACAAGCTCAGGGTGAACGGGGTGGCTATCTGAGGCAGGTGGCTAATCAGGCAATTTAGCCTTGAAAACTCTCTAAAAACATAAGTTTTATAACAAGCTTTCTTGCCAAATTTTGCCAAACTCAGTATCATTTCTTCATGAGCACCATGAACATCTCCCTGCCAGACGGCTTAAAAACTTATGTGGACTATCAAGTCGCCGGCGGTGGCTTTGGCACTGCGAGCGAATACATGCGCACGCTGATTCGGGAAGATCAGGAGCGCAAGCTATTACGTGGGCTGCTTTTGGAGGGTGCGCGTTCGCCCATCGTTGGCGAGTTTGACGCAGCATATTTTGATAGTTTGCGGCAATCTATCTCCAAGATGGCCTCAAAATTATCTCCCAAGTGAAACTCAAGCCGATCATCCGGCGCGCATTGGCAGAACGCGATGTGCAAGAAGCAGTGCAGTATTTCGTCGATCAGCTAGCACCGCAAGCAACACTGAACTTTGTTGATGAAGTAGAAGCTGCACTCAAGCATGTCCAGCGCCACCCAGCCACAGGATCACCAAGATATGCGCACAGCTTGAACCTTCCCGGCTTGCGGTTTTGGCGTTGCAAACGGTTTCCGTACTTGGTGTTTTATGTGGAGCAGGCAAAATGCATTGATGTGTGGCGCGTCTTGCACGGCAAGCGTGACATTCCTTCGTGGCTGCTGGGCGATGTGATTAGCTTGAATTAGATGTTTCGTCACTCAGCAACACTATGAATTCAATAGCACTCCGCGCATATTTCATAACGGCTACTTGCCATTTTTTCTTTAAAAATGCACCTTCTTAAACCCTACGCCACCCAGTCTGCACGCATGCGATCTCGCTTGCATGCAGAGAAGCCATCAGGCGCGGCAAACGAACATCGCAGTGAATTTCAACGTGATCGGGATCGCATCATTCATTCCACCGCGTTTCGCCGCCTTGTGTATAAAACGCAGGTGTTTTTAAACCACGAAGGTGATTTGTTTCGCACGCGGATGACGCATTCGCTGGAGGTGGCGCAGCTCTCGCGCTCGATGGCACGGGCGCTGGGCCTGGATGAAGATTTGGTGGAAGCGATGGCGCTTGCGCACGATTTGGGCCACACACCTTTTGGCCATGCGGGGCAAGATGCACTGAACGCTGCGCTGCGCGAGGTTACGCCCGGACACGGCGGCTTTGAACATAATTTGCAGAGCCTGCGCGTGGTGGATTCGCTGGAGGAGCGCTACCCTGACTTTGATGGCTTGAACCTGACTCTGGCCACACGCGAAGGCATTTTGAAGCATTGCTCGGCGAAAGATGCATTGCGGCTCGAATCACTGGAGCCAAATGGCGTGGCGCATCGCTTCGTTGCCAAACAGCAGCCATCGCTAGAGGCGCAACTCGTGAACCTGGCCGATGAGATGGCCTACAACGCGCATGATATTGACGATGGCATTCGCTCGGGTCTGATCGAAATGGAAGCGTTGAGAGAGCTGGCGCTATTCGGAAAATTTCATGCGCAGGTGAGAAGCGAATATCTTGGGCTGCAAGGCAGGAGGCTACTTTCTGAGATCATTCGCCGTCTGCTCTCTGCGCAGGTGTTTGACGTGATCGACCATACCCGCGCTCAGCTCTTGGCGCATCAAATTACTTCAGAATCCGATGTGCGCCAAGCTCCTCCACTGGTGGGCTTTTCGCCAGAACTGGCTCAAGAAGTGCAGCAGGTCAAAAGTTGGCTTTTCAAACACCTCTATCGCCATGCCCAAGTGATCGCCAAGATGGACGAAGCCCAAGGCATGGTGCGCGATTTGTTTACCAGCTACCTCCGCGAACCTAGCCGCTTGCCCGAGGCCTACGCCCAGCAAAGCGACCTGCCGAGAGCCACAGCAGACTACATCGCCGGCATGACGGATCGGTTTGCGCAAGTCAAATGGCGCGATCTGTACAGCGCGGGCTGACAATAAAGCTGACGAAACATTCCAAGCGCCAACTGTAAAATTCTTTAACAGGTAGGCAACATGAGCCAAGCAATATGAGTTTTCTGAATCAACTAAAAAGCCAAGCTGAGCAACTGCGCGATCAGCAAGCGGGCAATGTGCAAGATTTAGCGGCAGTCACGAAAACCACTGAAATGGCTTGCGTCACGGCCTGGAAATATTTGCAAGATCTTTGCGCCCAGCTCAATGTCATCAAACCACCCGCCTCAGGCCGCTATTCACTTGACGGCAAAGCGCAATTCCCCCAGCTTCAATTGCAAAACTTCCGCTGCGATGCTCGCAAAAAAATGCATCGCGGCAAAGAAATGTTTGACTACATCGGCGCGAGCTGGGATTTGCTGCCCGCCACAGGCCAAGTCGCCACGCACAGCATCACGGTCAACTTCCCACCCGACCTAGAGCGCGTCACCAAGCGCCTGAGCTTCGGCCAAGTGCAACACGAGCGCAAAGACCAACGCCATCCCGAGACGAACAAGCTGCAAGCCTACACGTTTGAATACACCACCCAAACGCGCGGCTCTGTTGTCCTTACGCCTGATCAAGACACTGGGCAAATTGCTTTTCGCCTGTCTAATGTGGAAGAGTTTGCGATTGACAACATCACTTATCCGGCTGGGCAAATCAGTTCTGGCTTGCTGGACGAGTTAGCCAAACGTATCGTAGGGCAGCCCAGTCGCTTCGTCTAAAAATTAATTGGGGTCAGAATTAATTGGGGTCAGCAGAATTAATTGGGGTCAGAACCCAATTAATTTCGTTAAACTGCTTCAATGGCAAGACAAGCACGCACAGCCCTACCCGGCTACACCTACCATGTGATGCAACGCGGTAACAATCACCAGTTGATATTTGTCTCTGATACGGATCGGCGTGAAATGCTGGAGTTGCTGTTTGAAGCTTCGCGCGAGCATGGGGTGGCGATTCACAGCTATGTGCTGATGGACAATCATCTGCATCTTCTGCTCACGCCAACGACGCAAGAGGGCTTGTCTAAGATGATGCAGCACATCGGGCGCAGCTATGTGCTGCAGTTTAACAAGCGGCAAGGGCGTTCGGGCACGTTGTTTGAAGGTAGGTTTCGCAGTGCTTTGGTGCAAAGTGAGCGCTATCTTTTAGCTTGTATGGCGTATATCGACTTGAATCCCGTGCGTGCGCAAATGGTCGCGCAGCCGCAGGATTTTGCTTGGAGCAGTTTTGTGCACTACTCGGGGGGATTGTCGGATCGCTTGATCACGCCACATCCTCATTTTTTCAATCTGGGTAACACACCCTTTTCACGCGAGCGTGCGTATCTAGAGTTGGTTCAAAACGGACTGAGCACACACATACAAACCCAAATCACACAAACTCTGCTCAAAAACCATGCTTTGGGTGATGATGAATTTGTCTTGAATTTAGAGAAAAAGACCGAAAG
>JANNED010000116.1:0-5567 GCA_031388245.1 Variovorax sp. | reverse complement strand
CCGGAATTAACAGCGCCTCGCGCGGCAATACCGCCCGCATGGCTTTCAAAGCAGCAGGCGAGATCATCTCGGAGGGAAACAGCTTGATCGCATCCGCGCCCGCAGCCAGAGCCGCAAAAGCCTCGGTGGGCGTGGCCACGCCGGGGATCGCAAGCATTCCTGCCGCTTTCGCCGCTGTGACCACCACTGGATTGAAATTCGGCGCAATGATCAATTGCCCGCCCGCAGCTTGAACTTGAGCCACCTGAGTAAGATTCAAAACCGTGCCGGCTCCAATGAATGCCTGCGGCACGGTTAGCCTCAGCATAGCAATGCTGATCATGGGCTCAGGCGAATTCAGTGGCACTTCCAAAATCCGAAAGCCGCAATCCCACAACGCCTTGCCGACAGCCGGTGCTTCCTGCGGCGTGAGCCCCCTCAGGATGGCGATCAAAGGGCAGGTGGCGAAAGCGGAGCGAAGCTGCAATGTAGGCATGCCTCCATCATAGAGGCAGCGCGACTTCAATCGATGCGTTTGCCTTGGGCATCAAAACCATGCAGCTTTCCGGGCAGGGCTTGCACATGAATCGTGGCATCGATCGCCGGGCTGGCATCGCCCTCTGCGATGCGTACGATCATGTTGGGCTCCTTGCTGCCGCCAAGCTGCGAATTCAGTCGCGTGTAGAGCAAGCGCTCTGCGCCGAGCATCTCGATACTGACGACTTTCAACGCCACACCACGCTCTGCTACGCGCAGATGCTCTGGTCGCACGCCGAGTGTTGCCAACGCCGCATTTTTAGAGTCGAATGCGGCATTCGCCGGCATAGAATCTGCGTTAAATGCTATAAATTCAGTAGCATCTTGCAAGGGCACAAGATTCATCGGTGGGCTGCCGATAAAGCTGGCCACAAAGATGCTGGCCGGGGTGTGATAGACCTCATCGGGTGTGCCGAATTGCTCGACGTTCCCGCCGTTTAAGACCATCAATCTTTCCCCGAGTGTCATGGCTTCGATTTGATCGTGGGTGACGAAAAGCGATGTGATACCCAGCTCGCGATGGAGTTTTTGAATTTCAATGCGGGTCGAGGCGCGCAGCTTGGCATCTAAGTTAGACAGTGGCTCATCAAACAAAAAAACTTGCGGCTGGCGCACAATCGCCCGCCCCATGGCCACGCGCTGGCGCTGGCCGCCGGAGAGCTCGCGCGGCTTACGTTTGAGGTAGGGCTCAAGCTCAAGCATCTTGGCCGCCTTGGCCACGCGCTGCTCAATCTCAGCAGGCGACACCTTGGCAATCTTCAATCCGTAGGCCATGTTTTCAAAGACGCTCATGTGCGGGTAGAGCGCATAATTTTGAAACACCATGGCAATGTCGCGCTCGGCGGGCTCTAAATCATTGACCACCCGCGAGCCAATGGAAATCTCGCCACCCGAGATTTCTTCTAAGCCGGCCACCATGCGCAAGAGCGTGGATTTGCCGCAGCCTGATGGGCCGACGATGACGACAAACTCACCATCTTTGATCTCGCCATTGATGCCGTGAATGACTTGGTTGGCGCTCGGGCCTTTGCCGTAGCGCTTGATGACGTTTTTGAGATTAATGGAGGCCATAGTAAATTGACTTTATACGAACACGGAAGTCACAGAAGATGCACGGAAGACACAGAAAAACCAACAAAAAACAATGCGCGTGGCCCTTGGAGAATACTTCTGTGCCTTTCGTGTCATCTCCGTGTCTTTCGTGCTCATTCGGCGCTTGGTCGATACAGTCACTTCTCTGTATCCACCAAACCCTTCACAAACCATTTTTGCATCAGCATCACCACCAGTGCGGGCGGGATCATGGCGAGCAGGGCGGTGGCCATGACGACGTTCCATTCGGTTTGCGCATCGCCGCCCGAGATCATGCGCTTGATGCCGATGACTACGGGGTACATGTTTTCATTGGTCGTGATCAAGAGTGGCCATAGGTATTGATTCCAACCGTAAATAAACTGAATCACAAACAGCGCGGCCATCGATGTGGTGGACAGGGGCACAAGGATGTCTTTGAAAAAGCGCATCGGGCCCGCGCCATCCATGCGCGCGGCTTCGGTCAGCTCTTCGGGCACAGTTAAGAAAAACTGGCGGAATAAGAAGGTGGCTGTGGCTGATGCAATCAAGGGCACAGTCAGGCCCGCATAGCTGTTGAGCAAGCCTAGATCGGCCACCACTTTGTAGGTGGGCAAAATGCGCACCTCCACCGGCAGCATGAGTGTGACAAAAATCGCCCAGAAGAAAAACATGCGAAACGGAAAGCGGAAATACACGATCGCAAAAGCCGAGAGCAGCGAAATCGCAATTTTGCCCAGCGCTATCACCAGCGCACTGATGGCGCTCACCACCATCATTTGCCCCACGGGCGCTTTAGAGCCATTGCCACCGCCTGTGCCGTTCCATGCGGCGGTGTAGTTCTCCACCAAGTGGCCGCCGGGGATCAAGGGCATGGGCGCTTTGATGATCTCTTGCACGGTATGCGTCGAGGCCACAAACGTGAGATACAGCGGAAACGCAACCACCAAAACGCCGAGGATCAACACCGCATGCGACAAAACAGTGAGCCAAGGGCGGCGCTCAACCATGAGTGTGCTCCATCAATAGTTCACCTTCTTCTCAACGAAACGAAATTGCACCACGGTGAGCGCAATCACGATCACCATCAGCACCACGGATTGCGCGGCCGATCCGCCCAAATCCATGGCTTTGAAGCCGTCATAGTAGACCTTGTAAACAAGGATAGAGGTTTCTTTACCGGGCCCGCCTTCTGTGGCCGCATCAATGATGCCGAAGGTGTCAAAAAATGCATAAACAATGTTGATCACGAGCAAAAAGAAGGTGGTGGGCGAGAGCAGGGGAAACACAATCGTCCAAAAGCGCCGCCACGGCCCTGCGCCGTCAATGGCGGCGGCCTCGATCAGCGATTTAGGAATGCTTTGCAAGCCTGCGAGAAAAAACAAAAAATTGTAGGAGATTTGCTTCCACACCGCCGCCATGATCACCAAGGTCATCGCCTGCCCACCGTTGAGCAAATGATTCCATTCAATGCCCATCTGCCGCAGCCAAAATGACACCACACCCACGCTGGGCGCAAACATGAATAACCACAGCACACCTGCCACAGCAGGGGCTACCGCATAAGGCCAAATCAGCAAAGTTTTATAAGCCAATGCGCCTTTGACGATGCGATCAGCGAACACGGCTAGGAGAAGAGAAATGCTGATGCCGAGCACCGCCACAAGCGTAGAAAATACCGCTGTGGTGAAAAACGAGGCAAGGTAGGTGGCGTCATTCCACAAATTGCGAAAGTTCTCCAGCCCCACAAACTCCACCGATGTGCCAAAGGCGTTGGATTGCTGCACCGATTGCAGCAGAGCCTGCGCTGCCGGCCAAAAGAAAAACACCGCAATCACCACCACTTGAGGCGCAATCAACACCCAAGGCAACCAACGGGATCGAAAGACGACACGTTTGTCCATGAAGGCTGTTTCAATGCAGTTTGACGTGCTTGGGGTGGTGAATGCAGTGGTGTTGCGGCTGATTTACTTGTTGGCTTTTTCAAAGCGCTCCAGCAAATCGTTGCCGCGTGTGACGATGGAGTCCAGTGCATCTTTGGCAGACTTTTTGCCAGCCCAGACTTGTTCCAACTCTTCGTCTTCAATGGTGCGAATTTGCACGTAATTGCCTAAGCGAATGCCGCGCGATTTGTCCGTGGTTTTGCGGATCATTTGGTTTACGCCCACATCCGTGCCAGGGTTCTTTTTGTAGAAACCAGAATCATCGGTGAGTTTGAAGGCGGCGGTGGTGATCGGCAGGTAGCCCGTGCGTTGGTGCAGGGCGGCTTGGATATCGGGCTTGGACAGGTAGCTGAAGAACTGGGCGATGCCTTTGTATTCCTCAGATTTTTTGCCCGACATGACCCACAGCGAAGCGCCGCCGATCACCGTGTTTTGCGGTGCGCCAGGAACATCGGGGTAGTACGGCAGTGCAGTGAGCGCCCAGTTGAACTTCGCGTTTTTAGCGACGTTGCCATAGAAGCCGGTGGAGGTCGGGATCATGGCGCATTCGCCAGAAATGTAGCTGGCCTCGGGCACGTTGGCGCGGCCTTTGTAAACGAACAAGCCTTGCTGAGCCATGTTGGCCAAATTTTCAATGTGGCGCACATGCAGGGGCGAATTCACTTTCATGCGAGCATCCATGCCTTGCATGCCATTGCCCTTGGTGGCAAATTCTGCGTTGTGCCAAGCCGAGAAGCTCTCCAGCTGCGTCCAGCCCTGCCAAGCCGTGGTGAATGGGCATTTGTGGCCGCTGGCTTTGAGCTTGGCGGCTGCCAAGGCCACTTCAGGCCAAGTGCTGGGCAGCTTGGTGGTGTCGATACCGGCCGCTTTGAAGGCATCTTTGTTGATGTAAAACACCGTGGTGGAGCTGTTGAACGGAAAGCTCAGCATTTCGCCATTGGGGGCGGTGTAGTAACCGGCCACAGCAGAGACGAAAGTTTTGGGATCAAATTTCTCACCCGCATCCTTCATGACCTTGCCCACCGGCACGCTCACGCCTTTGTTGGACATCATCGTCGCTGTGCCCACTTCAAACACTTGCAAAATATGCGGCGCATTGCCCGCGCGGTAAGCGGCTACGGCTGCGGTAAACGACTCGGTGTAAGTGCCTTTGAAGGTGGGCACAATTTTGTAGTTTTTTTGCGAAGCGTTGAAATTGTTGGCAAGATCATTGACCACTTCGTTGTTCACGGCGGTCATGGAATGCCACCACTGGATTTCGGTTTGTGCAAAAGCCGAGCTGGCCATGGCTGAGGCCAAAGCGATGGCGGATAAGCTTAATTTCATGAAGAACTCCTAGTAAACACGCAAATGTAGGTTTGATTTATGACTGTCATATTAAAACCCCGGTTTCTTGCCTCGGTTCACGGGGTTTGTACGGGCTTGAGTCACCTGTGCTCACAAAATCAAGGGCATCAGGGTTGTCCCGCATGTTGAATCGCGTAGCAGCGATAATGATGGATTGAGCAGCATTGACCCATGAACGCACCCTTGCCCCAACAGTTATTGGCCTCTGCCTTGCAAAACATGCAAGACGCGCCTCGCCTGCGCGAAATTCCTTACAACTACACCTCGTTTTCTGACCGAGAAATTGTGATTCGCTTGCTCGGCGCTCGCTCTTGGGAACTGTTGGAGCAATTGCGTGGCGAGCGGCAGACGGGGCGCAGCGCGCGGATGCTGTATGAGGTGCTGGGTGATATTTGGGTGGTGCAGCGCAACCCGTATTTGCAAGATGATTTGCTGGACAACCCCAAACGCCGCAAGGCTTTGGTCGATGCGCTGTATCACCGCCTAGGGGAAGTAGAAAAGCGCCGCACGCCAGCGGCTGATCCGCTGCGCGATGAGCATGTGGGCATTTTGCTGAATGCTGCGCGCGCCTGCGTGAAATCGTTTTACGACACGTTTTCTGTCGTTTACGACCTGCGCAAAAAAACGACCAGCGTGCTGCGTAAAGTCACCGCCAAAGACAACATCAAATTCGATGGCCTCTCACGCGTG
>JANNED010000091.1:0-2320 GCA_031388245.1 Variovorax sp. | reverse complement strand
CCGATTGCACGGGCTTTTGCGTGCTGCGGAAATTCAGGCCAGCACCAAAGCGCCATTGGGGCGTGAGCTGGTAGGTGTTCCACAGCGTGCCAGAAAAACGAGGAATCAGGCCAGGCCGCTGACCAACAGCCTCGCCCGGCTGGCTTTGCAAACAGGCAGCAGGCAAGGGCGGGCAAGCTGCTGCTTGTGTGACTTTGGCAATTGGGATCCACATGGTGGAGCCGAAAATTTCCCATTGCGTGGTGATGCGGCCCGTGATGTCGAATTCCAGGCCAGCGCTGTGGCGCTTGCCGCTGACGAGCAAGCTGGTGGCGGCTGAATCTGTGTCGGTGTTGCGCTCGTTGTATTTCTCAGCGTAGAAAGCGGCGTAGCGCGTGGTGAATTTCTTGTCAGCGCTGTCGATCTTTGCGCCGAACTCGATGTTGCGGCTTTGCTCTGGCGGCACATTGGCATTGCTGCTGTTGAGCGAATAAGTGTCGCCTGAGGTGTTAAACGATGTGCCGTAGGAGAAGTGATAGGAGTGCAGCGCATTGGGCTGGTACAACACGCCGACGCGCTCGGAGAACGCATGGATTTTTTGCTGATAGGTCAAGGTCGTCACAGGGCCGGGCGCGGCTGGCGGAATGTTGAACTGGTTGTATCGGCCCGTCATGCTGTCGTAGCGCAGGCCGCCAATCAATTTCCATGCTTTGTTCAGGTGCAGTGTGTCTTGAACGTAGATGCTCGTGCCTTGGGCTCGGTAGTTATTAGAGTCGCGCAAGATGCGAGAGCCTTCATCGACGCTGTTGTTGCCGCCTGTGACGATGCCGCCCAGCGTGATGGTGGGTTTGACGATGTCGATGCCACCTTGTGCGAATGTGCGAGCAACTTGCACTGCCTTGTCTTCTACACTCAGATCAATGCCTGTGATGAGATCGTGCTTGAAGCCAGCCGCCTCGAATTGCGTTGTGAGGTCAGATTGCAACTGCGTCACGTCCATCTGCTGAATTTTAAGATTTGTGTTGCGGTTGAAGAGGGTGTTGGGGCCAAGGGTGGTGGCACTCGTTGCAGGCGTGGCAGTTGCAAAACGAATGGCGCTGGCGCGTTGATCTCGGGTATAGAGGCCCCGGCGAATCTGCGTTTTCACTTCCGTTGTTGGCGACAGGCGAAGCAAATGGCCGGCGGTGAAAATCGTGGCCGTGCCTGCGTTGTCATCGCTGTCCATGCCGTAATAGGCGTTGGCATCCAAGCCAGGAATCAGGCCGCGCGGTGTGCTGGCTGGTATGGTGCCTGTGGGCGGCGCGAAGGCGGCCAGCCAAGGCAGGCCGTAGTTCATGCGTGGGTTGCGATTGTCAAGGTAAGACATGCTCACATTGAACTCATGCCGCTCGCCAATGCCTGTGCGCAACGCCAGTGCCAAGCCGCTTTTATCTAAGCCATTGCCTTTGCCATCGTTATCGGCTGTGGTGTGCATCGCGTTGATGCGCAAAGCGGTTGATTCCGCCAAGAGAAAGTTGAAATCGCCCGTCACGCGGCGGTATTGGTGGCTGCCAAGTGTGGTGCTGATTTCATGGTCTGCAAACAGCGTGGGCTGCTTGGTGATCTGATTGGCCGCGCCGCCCGTGGAGCCCCGGCCAAAAAGCATCGAAGCTGAGCCGCGCAGCAGATCCACGCGGTCTAAATTGAAGGTGTCGCGCTCATAAAAGGCCGGATCGCGCATGCCATCCAGAAAGATATCGCCTGTGCTGGCTAGCGAGAAGCCGCGCAGACGAATGTCTTCCTCGCCGCCTTCCGCAGCTTGAAAAGTCACGCCTGCGGTGTTGTGCAGCACGTCTTTGAGGGTATCCAGGTTGCGATCATCGATGAGTTTTTCTGTGACGACGGTGATCGATTGCGGAATGTCGCGCAGTTCTTGGTTGCCTTTGGCGGTGCTGGAGCGGTTGACCCGGATTTGATCTTTACCCGTGTCTGCTGTATCTCGCACAATCACGGGCTTGAGTGTTGTCTCCAATGTTGCTGGCGAGCTTGGCTGAGCAGTTTGGGCCAATGCGGCGGGCATGCTGAGCGAGCCCGCCAAGAGCATGGCACCCATCGGTAACAAAGGCAGCATGGGCAGCATGGGCAACACTTGCGCTGAGTTTGGTGATTCTGTTGCTATTGAATAAATAGCAAGCTTTGTACATTCTTTGCCGGCAAACGGCTGATTTTGTTTGAAAATAGGGCGAAAAGTGCGACGCGAAGCCATGCCAACATCCTGTGCATTCAATAACCCGCCAACAGCGGGTTGAGATTTGTGGTTTGGCTGAGCAGTGATTTGCCGCAGCCTGCGAGCGCTTTAAGC
>JANNED010000038.1:0-20162 GCA_031388245.1 Variovorax sp. | reverse complement strand
GCCTGGCCGGGGCGGGGGTTTGGAATATGCGGTGGATGCACTGCCGCCTCAGGCTCGCATGGCTTGGGCGGCGCGGCTGGCGGCCAGCAATGATGCAGCATGCCCCAAGCTGCCCTCTCTCGCGCAATCTCGGGCGCTGGCTTCGGGCTCTGCGGTGCATGTGACGGGCTGGCAGAAATCTCGGCAAGACGCAGTCGCCCGCGTGCTGGTGATCTTTCAGCGCTTCTGGGCCAGCTTTGGCGGGCCGCTCACGCCGGCATTGGAAGCGTTTTGTTTGGGTTGGGGCAATGGCCAGATTGAGGCCGATGAAGCCTCCAAGGCGCGCTTCCCGCGCCTCACGGTGAGCACGCTGCGCGGCTGGCATCTGGGCGTGGAAGATCGCGGCTTGGCCGCGATCACGCCGCGCGAGCACCACCGCAAAGGGCAGTTTGCAGCGCTCTCGGGCAAGCTGGGCGATGCCGTTTTGGCGCTGATTTTGTCGCGGCCTCATATCAGCGTGACGGCGGTTTACAACACCGTTTCAACGCACTTTGCAGGCAAGAGCGAGATCCCTTCCGAGCGGGCCTTTCGCCGCGCCATCACTTATTGGAAAACCCACAATGCACAGCTGCTCTGCGGCATCACCAATCCAGATGCCTGGCGTAATCAATACATGAGCGCAGCAGGCTCAGCCAGCGAAGGCATCAACCGGCCTAATCAACGTTGGGAAATGGATTCCACGCCCGGCGATGTGTTGCTCGCTGATGGCAAGCGCCACGCGGTGGTGGGCGTGATTGACGTGTACACGCGTCGCAGGCTCTTCTTGGTGGCGCGCACGTCGCGCAGCGGCGCTGTGATGAGCTTGATTCGCCGGGCGATTGCAGCTTGGGGCAGGCCAGAGGCGATTAAGACAGACAACGGCCAAGACTATGTGGCCGACCAGCTCGAATTTGCCCTGCTGGGGCTGGGCATTGAGCACCCGCTCTGCGCCCCTTTCAGCCCGCAGCAAAAGCCGCATATTGAGCGAGCCATTGGCGCGCTGATGCATGAGCATTTTGAGCTGCTCGATGGCTACATTGGCCACAGCGTGGCCGACCGCAAAGATATTGAGGCGCGCCGCGCATTCAGCGAGCGCTTGTTTGACAAAGAAGAGGGGCTCACCCTGCGCATGACGCCTGAGCAGCTGCAAGAGAGCATTGATGTGTATTGCGAGCGCCGTTTGCACAAGGCCAGCAGCAGCTTGGGGGGCAGCACGCCGCATCAGATGGCGCTGGGCTTTGCGTCCACGGCAGTGGCCGAGCGGGCGCTGGATGTGCTGCTGGCCAACAGCGCCTTCAAGGCCGCGCCAACCATTGGCAAGAAGGGCATCCGCATCGGCGGCGGGCATTACAACCATGCCCATCTGGGCGGCATGGAGGGCATGCAAGTGCAGGTGAAGGTGGACGATGCTGACTTAGGCCGCGCATGGGTGTTTGACCTGGATGGCCAATACATCTGCGAGGCGCTGGATTATGAGCGCCTGGGCATCAACCAAGCCGAGGTGGCGGCCAAGCGCAAGGCGCACCAAGCGCTGGTGATGAAGGAAGGCAAGCGCCAGCTCAAACTGGCCACGCGCGAATTCGACACCCGAGCGGCCATTGCCGCCATCACGCAAGAGCGCACGCAGGAAGCGGTGGCCTCCAGCAGCAATGTGGTGAGCTTGCATGCGGCCGCGCCGATTGCACACATTGCAATGGCCAGCAACAGCACACTGGATTCGATTGCGCAAGCCGCTCGCCCGAGCATTGATGAGCAGCAGCTTGAAGCGGCGCAGGCGGCTTTGCTGGCTGCGCAAGCCCAGCGCGAGAGCGCCCAAGTGATTCAGCTCAGTGAGCAGCCTCAGCAGCGCTATGGCCGCTGGCTGGCGCTAGGCGAGCGCGTGGCGCGCGGCGAGGCGATTGCAGCGGCTGAGAGCCAATGGCTCACCAGCTATGCGCAAAGCGCGGAGCACGCGGCAATGAAAAACTATTTTGAGATTTTCGGCATGACGGCGGCAGATGTGCAGGCCGGCTAGCTGAGAAAAAGAAAGCCCGGCCAAGGTGTGCAGCCGAGGCCGGGCAGGGGTTCTGACTTTTCGTTTGACTAAAGAAAGAGATTTGATTGTATGAAGAATTTGAACGGTATGCAAATGGGCATTGCGGGCGCGGGCGGCAACATCAGCCCCACCAGCAATATTGCGCTGACCCACACCTTGATGAGCACGCTCACGCAGCGGGCGCAGGGCTTGCCGGGGATCGGTGTGCTGTATGGCGCATCGGGCTTAGGCAAATCCACCGGGGCGGCGTTTGCATCTAACCCCACGACATTTAACGGCCTTTATGTGAGCTGCCGCAGCTTCGAGACGCGCAAGAGCCTCTCGGAAATGATCTGCAAAAACTTGGGCATCATCCCCAAGGGCAACATCCCCGCGCTGGTCGAAGCTATCATCGAGACGCTGGCCATTGCGCAGCGCCCGCTCATCATTGATGAGGTCGATCACATTGCTGAGAGCCGCACGCTGGAGCTGCTGCGCGACATTCACGATGCCTCAGGCGCGCCCCTGCTGCTGATTGGCGAAGAGGGCTTGCCGGGCATGCTGCGCAAGCATGAGCGCTTTGACAATCGCGTGCTGGTGTGGCAGCCGGCGGCGCTGTGCAGCGCGAAAGATGTGGCCGCGCTGTGCAAGCAGTATGCGCCCAAGATTTCTTTTGCTGAGGATTTGCAAAAGCGACTGCTGGCCGAATGCGATGGCCGCACGCGCCGCGTGGTGGTCAACATTGAAAACATCAAGCGCCATGCCGAGCAGCAGGGCATCACGCAGGTGGATGCCACCTGCGGCGTGAAGCTTTACACAGGCCGCGCACCGGGCCGGGGAGCGGCATGATGGCGCAGCCCAACCAACACAGCAAACGCGAGATCGAGCTGGCTGGCCTGCTCACGCCGCGCGAGCGCATCTGGGCGACCGTTCGCCGCTTTGCCAAGCGCAAGCCCGCTCAGTTCACCGCGCTGGAGATACAAGATGCTTGCCTGCCGCTGGTCAACCACACCACAGTGCGCAACACGCTGGCGCAATTCGCACGCACCGGGCATCTGAGCTGCATCCCCGGGCAAATCATTGCAGGCCGGGGCAACCGCCGCACTGAGCCGCTTTATGCGCTGGAGCGCGATCAGCTTGACCCACCGGCCTATGGCCGCAGCGGCAAAGCACAAGCGCGGGGCTTGGGCAATCTGGCCATGTGGCGCGCCATGAAGGTGCTCAAAACTTTCTCTGCGCAAGAGCTGGCGCAATCGGCCAGCGCAGGCACGGTGAGCGTGAGCCCGCTGAATGCCCGCAATTACATGCTGGCCTTGGCCAAGGCGGGCTTGCTGCAAATCACCGCAGGCGCGGCTGGCGTGGCGCGCATGCAGCAGCGCTACCGGCTGGTGAACTGGACGGGCCCCAAAGCCCCCATGTTCAGTAGCACGAAGTGCGTGCTGGATCGCAACACAGGCGCAGTGACGCTGCTGGCCAGCGCGCAGGAGATGGTTGATGCCAGCGAATAAATTACCAGCCGCCAAGCCGCTACCCGAGGATGCTTTGATAGCTCTGCAGGAGCTGATCAAGATCAGCGGTTCGCAAACTAAAGCTGCGGCTCGGCTCGGCTTAACCGAGAGCTCAATCTCTCACGCGCTCAAGGGCAGATACATCGGAAACGTAGAACGTATGGCGGAGCGCATCCGCGGCGAGTTGCTGAATGAAACAGTCACTTGCCCCTACTACGGCCAGATCAACCGCCGCATCTGCCAAGACACCCGAGAAGCGCCTTTAACCCGCTTTCAAAACCCCTACCAACGCAGCCTGCGCTTGCACTGTAACCAATGCATCAACAACCCCGCCACGCAAGCCAAGAAGGAGCAGATATGAGCCCCGTGATCGCCTTCCCCGCAACCAGCAAACGCAGCAATGGCCAGCGCCGCCCGCGCGTCAAGCTGCTGCACCCTTACCCCGGCGCATTGGGCTGGATCAAGCGGCGCACCAAGAAGATTCAGAAGCACTACACCGCCGTGACCCGCGCCGATTGCATCGCGCTGGCCTGCTGGGATTGGGACATGTGCTTTAGCCAAGTGAAATACGAGCAGGCGCTGCTCAAGGAGGCCGCATGAGCATCACTCTTGCCAACCAAACCAACCAAGCCGAGCAGCCGCTCGATCTGCGCAAGCCTGCGCCAATGCTTGCCTCGCCTGACGCGCCGAGCCACCGCTCTTGCATGGCGCTGGGCGTGTGCCAAAGCCGCAAGCCTGCCTGCGCAGGCTACACGGTCAATGCCTACAACTTCGCACCTGGCGTGATTGATTTTGGCAAGCGGCTTGACAGCTGGCAATGGCGGCTCGCCCGCTTCATCTGGGCGCTGATGGGCTGGATGCTGGTGAGCGGCAGCATCACCTTTGCCGTGGTGCTGGTGGCCTCTTACAAGGGCTGGCTATGAGCATCTGCTCACGCTGCATCTTGGCTGAGCTGCTCGACGCTGGGCAGCTGCGCGTGGATGAGCTGAGCAAATCGATGGGCTACAAGAAATTGACGGTGCGAGACGCGCTGGGCGAGCTGCATGCGCAAGGCTGCTTGACCAAAGAATCCATTGATGCGAGGCCGGGCAAATCTGGCCGCACGATGCGCTATGGCTTGACCAAAAAGGGCATTGAGCTGGCGCTACAACAACACAAGGAAGATGATCATGGATAAAGCCACCTTACTCACCGCGCTGGTGAGCCACACAGGCCGCGCCAATGGCATCGGCGGCGAGGCGCTGGGCAAGCAGCTTGGCCTGCCCAGCCGCAAGGTGCGCAAGCTGATCACCGATGCGCGGCGCGATGGCGCAATGATTCTCGGCACACCCAAGACTGGCTATTACATGGCCACCAACGGCCAAGAGTTTGATGAATTTGTGCAGTTCCTCAAAGCCCGCGCCAAGCACACCCTCTTCACGATCAGCATCTTGAAAAAGGTGTCTTACCCCGCCCTACTGGGGCAAATGTCCCTCGAACTTGAAAGCAAAACATGAGCATTGAAACTATTGAATCACTCACCAAAGAATTCGCCAAGCAGCGCATCGCTGTGATCACCGAAGCGGCGCAAATGCAAGCTGAGATTGACGAAATCCACAAGCGCTATGCCAAGCATGTGCGCGAGGCGGTGGAGGCCTTGGTTAGCAGCCAAGAGCAGCTTGCGCGAGCAATTGAAGCCAATCAAACATTGTTCCCAGATGGCCAAAAAACCCGCGTGTTTGAGGCGATCAAGGTGGGCTACCAAGCAGGCAAATCAACCGTTACAGGCGTAGATGCCACGGTGACAGTGGTGAAGCTGGAGCTGCTGCGCGAGCAGGCCAAGGCCGCGAACAACCGCGAATGCTTGGAGCGCATTGGCGGGGCGCTGATCTATCAGCCCAAGATGATCGACGCAGGCCTGCGCAAGCTCACGCCGCATGAGATGGCCGAGGTGGGCATCGCCATCGAGCCGGGCGCACAAAGCGTGTTGATCAAGCCTGTGAACGATGAGGCTTACAAGGCCGTTGAAGCGACCATCAAAACCGTGATGGCGCAGACGCAAGACATTTAACCAATCACTCTTTTTTTAGGAGCAAGCACCCATGAGCATCAAACTCACCGCATCTGCCATCGTGGCCAAAACGGCCAAGGAATGGATGACAAACCAGCAAGCCACCGCCGCGCTCAAAGCGCTCGGGCCGGTGATTGCAGAGCAGCTGGCCACGAGCGGCAAAGCCACGCTGCCCGGTATCGGCATGCTGCGCATCCATGCCCTGCCGGAGCAGCCCAGCCGCCACCCACTGTCAGGCGCAAAGATCAAAGTGCCCGCGCGCAAAGGCATTGAGTTCGTCGCCGATCGCAAGCTGAAAGAGGCGCTGTGATGGGCACGATTCATACCGGTAAAGCGATTGCAAGCTACATGGAGCCCAAGGCGAGACAAATTGCAGGCTGCCATGACTGCGCACGTATTTATATGGAGCCCAGCCTCTCAGGCCCGCGCCAGCCCTACTGCGGCCGGCTGGGATGCTGGGTCAAGGAAATGGCGATTTGTGGGCACTACCAGGCGAAACCAGTGGAGACAGCATGAATCTAGAAACCACCATTGACAGGCTGACCGCGCAGGCAGCAATTGCACTCTCGCAGTCCAAGATCTTCACTAGCTGCTCTACGCAAGAGCGCGGCGACTTGAAAGTAGATTTTGAGCGCGCGGCTGTTTGCTGTCGAGAAGACGCTGGCGAGATGCTCAGTGCGATTAACCATCTTCGCCCTATGTTGCATGTGTATAGCAAGCTGATGAGTTTTGCGCATGAGGATGACGCAGCCACTTAAACACTTTCTCCTAGATCGCTAGCGCGATCTTTTCCCCTGCGGCTCCGGCTGCAGGGGGTTTTTTAAAGCGTCTCAGAAGGCGCTTTAAAAAGCATAGCAATCCACCTCACCATCACGAAAGCCCCCTCATGATTACCATTTCAGATCCAAAAGGCCCTGACGCTGCACGCGCCCTGATCGACGGCATGATGACTGTCGCACACCTCGAAGGCTTGCATCCCGATGTCGTGATCAGTGCCAATCTGAGCATCATTGCAGCGCATGCTCGCCAGGTGGTCAGCTCACGCCCCGCCATCGCAGCCAGCCTTCGCGAGATTCTGCATTGCGTCGAAACCGGCAACTTCCCCACCCAAGATCAACCCATCGGCTTGGCTGCGGCTGGCCAGAATTTGCATTGAGGTGAGCATGAACCGCGATCAAGCCCTCAGCAAAATTAAGAAGTGCTTGGCCTTAGCGGCCAGTAATAACGCTAACGAAGCCGCCGTGGCCATGAGCCAAGCACAGCGGTTGATGCAGGAGCACAGCGTCACGATGACCGAGATGGAGTTGCTCGATGTCTCGCAGGCATCCAGCGAAGCGGGCAACGTTAAAGCCTGCGTTTGGGAGGTGCTGCTTTGCACCATGATCAATCAAATTTTTGGTGTGCTGAGCATTTCGCAGCAATACTTTAAACAAGCACCTGCCAGGCACGCATCATTTTTCCAAAAGAAGCGGCGCATGGTCTTCATCGGCGTTGGCTCCAGCTCCGAGCTAGCAGCCTATTGCCATGACGTACTGCTGCGCCAGATCGTCAAAGCGCGCAAGGCCTACATGGCCAAGCTCTCTAAGAACTGCAAGCCATCAACGCGCACCGCGCGTGGCGATGAATTCGCCTTCGGCTTTGTCTCATCGCTGCGCGACAAGATCGCCGCGCTCAAGCCGAGCGAGCGCGATCTCTCGCTGATGAAAGCCTACACCGAGCAACATTTTCCTGATTTGAAAATGGTCGATCCAAAAGACCGCACGAAAGGCCAGAACGTCAAGAGCGACGACTGGATGGTTGGCCGCATCGAAGGCCGCAGCGCGAACCTGAACGCGGGCGTTGGCGGCGGGCAAAAGCGGGAGCTTCTGGCATGAACCAATCCCGCCTCAGCTCTCTCATCGAAGCCTTGTTCAACGTGGCCATTGGCTTTGGTATCAACTTCACGGCCAACATGCTGCTCTTTCCGCTCTTCGGCTGGCACATCTCTGCAAGCCAAAACCTAGCTCTTGGCGTGATCTATACCGTCATCAGCGTGGTGCGCAGCTATTGCGTGCGCCGTTGGTTCAACGCGATGCTGCAACGCGCTGCGCAGCGGCTAGCTGGGGAGGTTGCATGAACTTATTCATGGCTCAAGCCGCCATCAACGGCATCCATTTCCCAGGCTACACGTTCACAGTCTTGGATTCAGGTGGGTACAGTGGCAAGGTCTTTCTCCAAGCCCAGTTCCACTCGCCTTGCGCCGACACCGGGCAGCTAACTTTGCAGAAGACGCGCAAGTGGTACCTGAGCGAGCACATGACCGAGAGCGAGCTCGTGCAAACCGCCTTGAAATGCGTCCTCACCGCCATCGAGCACGAAGCCCGCGAGCAATTCAAATACAAAGGCCAAGCGATCTTTGGGCCTCATTTCAACGTCAACGATTTGGTCGAGCTGGCTAAGTCAGGCAGCAAAGATGAGCGGGCATGAGCAGCTTAACCAAAGATGCAATCTCGCAGCTTGAAGCAGCTCTGAGCTATGCCGGCGGATCAGCTCAGCTCATGATCGATGGCTACAAACTGAGCCTTCAGGTCGTCAACGCGGGCGGCCTGAAATACGAAATTGCTTGGTATGCCAATGGGCATTTCAAAGGCATCTGGCTCACGCAAGACTGCGAAGAGCGAAAACGCTTTGCTAGACCGATCACCAAGCAGTTGTTCAGCGCAAAAGATAAGGCTGCGCTCACGCGAGGTTTGACGGGAAAATTCAAAAAAGAGTACTTAAAGCGGTGGGACAAAACCATCACGTTATACGTGTGGAGCTGGCCATCTTTTAAGCCTTTGATGCGTCACTTGATCGCCAACAACCAGTCTATTGAGCTGCTGCCATGAACCACAAAGCCGCCATCAACATCATCGCTGGCCAGCTCGGCATGAGCCGTGAAGACCGCCAAGCTGTCTCGCACGCAGTCGTTGGCGTGGCGTCGCTGACAGACATGAGCCCCGTCCAGCTCGCCAAGCTGCGCACGCATTTCGACGCGCTGGCAAAGCGCGGCGGGGCTCTGCAGCCCGCTAAGCCTAGCGGCGCGCGAAAGCCAAAACGCCCTGCGCCGAGCGCTGAAAACGCGCCGATGTGCCGCCGCATCCGCGCCCAGCTGATCAGCCTAGGCCGCTTGCCCGACACCTATGCCGATGGCATCGCCAAGCAGATGTTCCAAGAGGCCGCGCCGCAGTTCTACGAGTGGTGTCATGCCGATCAGCTGCACAAAATCACCGCCGCGCTAGGCGTGGAGCAGCGCCGCAAAGGGGTCGCTCAAAAATGACCCGCGCAGCTCACGCACAGCCTGGCCAATTCGCGCTCTTTGATGAGCTGGCCCCGCTGCGCCGTGAGAGCGCTGCCGAGGATATGCCCGAGACAGCGCTAGAGCTGATCAGCGTGATCGGCCTGCAATCCACCATCGACCTAGTGGCTATGTTTGCGGGCGATGACGTTAAAATTCCCAGCAAGGTCGATGGCAAATCCCGCGTCTGGGCGGGTCTGCTGGAGGCCGTTGGCCATGAGGCAGCCGCCAAGCTGGTCGCCCGCTACCAAGACACCTCCATCTATGTGCCCTTCTGCGCGAAGGCGCTGCGCAAGGCCCGCGATATCGATATCGTCCGCAGCCTAGACGCAGGCGAGCCCTTCGACAGCGTCCGCCGCCGCCACAAAATCACCCGTCGCCACCTCTACAGGCTGGCCAAGCAGCCCCTTTAAATTGGAGCACTCATGCCGCGCTCACTTAGCCTTCTTCGGTTGCCCGCCGATGTTCTCAGCCAGCTTGATGAGCGCATTCGCGATGCGTGCTACGGCAACATTCGTCCAATCACAAGCTGGCTTGCAGATCGTGGTCACGTTTTCGGCAAGTCTTCTGTAGGCCGATACGTCGAGCGGCTCAGAGGTATCGACGCCAAGAACGGCCACGCCGTTGCCTCAATTCTTGAGACGCGACCATTAGGCCAAAGACGAGCGCTGGCCAAGACATCGATCAGCCCGCGTGAACGGGAGATGCTGGATTTATTCCGAACCTTCAGCTTGGCCGATCAAAACCTGTGGATTTCTCACCTAAAAGGCCGTCGCCCTGCCGAGTTATCAACAATTAAACCGGCTAAAAACCCAGTTTCAGCGTCCAAGTAAGTGTCTGAGTTCTGCTTAAATTTTCAGCAATTACCGTCCGAGTTATACGCTTATTGCCAAATTAGCTAATTTGGGAATTTTCTTTATACATCATAGACTTAGTCCAAACTCGGACGGTAAAACCCAACTCAGACGATAGCGTCCGAGTTGCAGGCCTCCAAAACGGCTCAGATCATTAAAAATCGACCCGCCAAAACAGCCTATATGCCTCTGAAAGCGCGGTGTACAGGCACAGATAGCCCAACCGCACAATAGGCCAGCCAACCCGCTATATTCAGCCCAGCTCACGCGTCCGAGCCGTCAGGGCGAGTTTCAGCATTTGAAGGGCCGTTTTTTCTCTAACCCCTTGATTTCATTGAATTCGTAGAGGGTCTTCCAGAATAATCCCAACTAGCCCCGCGTCCTCAACCCCATGCGTCCCTTCACAGCTTTTTCTGGCACGTCACGGTGCAGGCGAGCGGGTTGCGCGAGACCCCAAGCTCGCCCAGCCATCAAGAGAAAATCAAGCAGCCGCGCGCTTACCCAAAATCTCAAACGCTGGTAAGGTTTTGCCTTCGAGCACTTCGAGGAATGCGCCACCTCCGGTGGAGATGTAGCTCACTTCTTTTTCAATGCCGTATTTCGCAATTGCGGCCAGAGTATCGCCGCCGCCTGCGATGCTGAAGGCGCTGGATTTGGCTATTGATTGGGCGATGGTTTTTGTGCCGTTCTCGAAGGCAGCGAACTCGAATACGCCGACCGGGCCGTTCCAGACAATCGTGCCAGCGGCTTGGAGTTTTTCAGCGAGGATGGCGGCGGTTTTGGGGCCAATGTCTAGGATCAGGTCGTCATCGGCCACGTCGGTGGCGGCTTTCACGGTGGCTACTGCATCGGGCGAGAATGTTTTGGCGCAGACCACATCGATGGGGATCGGCACTTCTGCGCCGCGCGCCTTCATGGCTGCGATCACGGCTTTGGCGCTGTCTAGCAAATCGGGTTCGGCCAATGATTTGCCGATTTTGAGTCCTGCTGCAAGCATGAAAGTATTGGCAATGCCGCCGCCGACGATCAGGCCATCGACTTTGCTGGAGAGTGCTTGAAGAATGGTGAGCTTGGTGGAGACTTTGCTGCCTGCCACGATGGCAACAAGCGGGCGCTTGGGGTTGGCCAAGGCTAACGAAATAGCATCCATCTCCGCAGCCAGCAGCGGTCCTGCGCTGGCGATTTTTGCGTACTGCGCGATGCCATACGTTGAGGCTTCGGCGCGGTGGGCCGTGCCGAATGCATCGTGCACGAAGATGTCGCACAGCGCGGCCATTTTTTGCGCGAGCTCGGGGGCGTTCTTTTTCTCGCCCTTGTTGACGCGGCAATTTTCTAGCAACACCACTTCGCCGGGATTGACGGCTACGCCATCGACCCAATTGGAGACGAGCTTGACGTGCTTGCCCAGCAACTCGCTCATGCGCGCAGCCACAGGCGCGAGGCTGTCTTCTGGCTTGAATTCGCCTTCTGTGGGGCGACCAAGGTGGGAAGTGACCATCACGGCTGCGCCTGCTTTCAAAGCCATTTCAATACAAGGCATGCTGGCGCGGATGCGGGTGTCTTCGGTAATTTTGCCGTCATCGCTTTGCGGCACATTGAGATCGGCGCGAATAAAAACGCGTTGGTTGGCAACTTTGCCAGCGGCGCAAAGATCAGAGAAACGGATGAATTGCATGGGTAGAAGAATCAAGAAAACATTTTTTGAATGCGAAAGACGCAGAAAAGGAACAGCCAATTTTGTATTTCTTTTCTGCGACCTCTGCGTAACTTTCGCGTCTTTCGCGTTCAAAGAGTTTGGGTGTCCCAAGTTCTAGGATTGTAGGTCCCCAACCAGACAGCCAAGAACATTCCCGCCTTGTAACCAGCAGACTCGCCCCAAATTCTTACAATACGCCTTCAATACGAAAGAAAACGAGCAATGGTTCCCCACCTGATTACCGCCACCAACAGCCCGATCAACGAATTGGAGCAGCGCATACTGGACAGCATGCCAGCGATTGAGCGCTGGTTTCGTTTGGAGTGGATGGAGCACACGCCGCCGTTTTATAGCTCGGTGGATGTGCGCAATGCGGGCTTTAAGCTCGCGCCGGTCGATACCAATCTGTATCCCGGTGGCTGGAATAATCTGAAGGAAGAAATGCTGCCTCTGGCTGTTCAGGAGGCTATGGCGGCGATTGAGAAGATTTGCCCCGATGCCAAAAATTTACTCCTGATTCCTGAAAATCACACCCGCAACATGTTCTATCTGATGAACGTGGCGCGGCTGGCGCGGATCTTCAACATGGCCGGGCTGAATGTGCGGATGGGCTCGATCAATCCCGAAATCAAAGAAACCATGCGCATTGATTTGCCCAATGGTGATCATGTGGTGCTCGAGCCCACGCTGCGTATCAAAAGCGACTCAGGCTTGGGCAAAGGCCGCTTGGGGCTCAAGGACTTTGATCCCTGTACGATTCTTTTAAATAACGATTTGAGCGCCGGCGTGCCCGGTATTTTGGAAGATATTCACGAGCAATTCCTCTTGCCGCCGCTGCATGCCGGCTGGCATGTGCGCCGCAAATCGCAGCATTTCCAAGCTTACGAAGAGCTCACCAAGCGCTTTGGCAAGCTGCTGGGCATTGATCCATGGCTGATCAATCCGATGTTTGCGCAATGCGGCGAGGTGAATTTCCAAGAAGGCTTAGGCATGGATTGCCTCACGTCGAACGTGGATGCGCTGCTGACGAAAATTAAGCGCAAATACAAAGAATATGGCATCACCGAGAAACCTTTTGTCGTTGTGAAGGCGGACAACGGGACGTATGGCATGGGCATCATGACGGTGCGCGATGTCAAAGATCTGGACGTGATCAATCGCAAAACGAAAAACAAAATGAGCGTGGCCAAAGATGGCATGGAGATCAACCAAGTGATCATCCAAGAAGGCGTTCATACCAATGAGCGAGTCAATGCAGCAGTCGCCGAGCCTGTGGTCTATATGATGGATCGCTATGTGGTGGGAGGCTTTTATCGCGTGCACTCTGAGCGCGGTGTGGATGAGAATTTGAATTCACCCGGTGCGCAATTCGTACCTCTGGCGTTTGATAAATCGGCGCACATGCCTCAGCCAGGCGCTAAGCCAGGAGCGAGTTTGCCCAACCGCTTTTACATGTATGGCGTGATCGGGCGATTGGCGATGTTGGCGGCCAGCTATGAGCTGGAAGCCACCGATCCTGAGGCTGAGGTTTACGACTGAGTGAAAGATTCGCTGCAACAATGGAGAGATAAAGGCCGCTACACTTGTAGCTATGCCGCACCTTCTGCTTGTCGAAGACGATGATTTACTGAGCGACGGTTTGTCTGCGCAGCTTGCGCAAATAGGGCACACCATCACTGTGGCCAGCAATGGGGCTGTGGCCGTGCATGTGGTGGATACGGCACGCTTTGATGGTGTGATTCTGGATCTGGGTTTGCCATTGATCAATGGTATGCGGGTCTTGCGGCATATTCGTCATCATCATGCGGCATTGCCCGTCTTGGTGCTCACAGCGCGTGATGGCGTTGAAGATCGCGTGGCGGGTCTCAATGCTGGCGCTGATGATTACCTCACCAAACCCTTCAATCTTTCTGAATTGCAAGCCCGCTTGAGCGCGATGCTACGACGTTCACAGCTCCCTGCTTTTGATGGCTCGCGTGCAATCGAAGGGCTGCGTGTGCATGCCAGCGAGCCCAGGGCTTGGTTGAACCAAACCGACGGTGAGGTTGAAATTGAGCTAACGCAGCGCGAGTGGTCACTGCTGACGCTCTTGGTCACGCATCGCGGCAGCGTTGTTGGGCGAGAAGACGTGCTCGCGCGTTGGCACGGGGACGACGGGTTGACGCAAGCTGGTGAGAACGATTCCAATGCCGTGGAGGTGTATGTGCATCGTCTTCGCAAAAAGCTTGAGGGCTCAAAATTGGCGATTCGTAACGTGCGCGGACTGGGCTACTTGCTTGACAGTGTCTGAGCAAATTCCTCAATTCACACTATAAAATACATAGCAAACTATACAGATAATACCTCGGCATCTACTGTTTTTTCTGAATTATGGCTTTGCCAGCTTCCTCGCAACTCTCTTTGAAACGCCAACTTTTGCTTTGGCTTTTACTGCCGCAGTTGCTGTTGTGGCTGGTGGGTGGCACACTGGCCTATCGCATCGCGCTCTCGTATGCCGAGAAGGGCATTGATCAATCACTCACGCAATCTGTGCGTTCGTTGGCGCGTCAAGTCAAGCCCGTGGGTTCGGGCCTGCTGATTGATTTTCCGAAAGCCGCGCAAGCCATCATGGAAGAAGATCCACAAGATAAAGTCAGCTACATGGTCTCCAGCCCGCCTGGGCAGTTTGTGTTGGGCAACGCCAAGCTGCCCGAGCCGCCGCCTGCTGTGCTCACGCGCTTGCAAGCCAGGAGCGATGCGCAAATCTATCAAGCCATGGTGGATGGCAATGGCGATAGCTCTGGGGCCAGACCACTGCGCATTGCCACCATTGAATTGCAATTTGGAGAAACCAGCGAGCCGCAGCGTATCCGCGTGCAGGTGGCCAAGAGCTTGGGCGCACGTGAACGGATTGCGCGAGAGTTGGTGTTTGACATGCTTGTGCCGTTGCTGCTGATCGGATTAGTGCTCGGTGCGTTGGTCTATGCTGGCATCGTGCGCGGCCTGCAACCCTTGGCGCGGCTGCAAGCCAAGCTGCAGGCTCAGTCAAACAATGAGGCGCACTCAGCGGCGCCTTTCTCGCCGATCGCCATGCAGCAAGCGCCGCAAGAAGTGCATTCGTTGGCAGGGGCGGTCAATCAATTGCTCGCCGCCGTACAGCGTAGCGTGAGTCAAGAAAAGCGTTTTGTAAATGACGCTGCACACCAACTGCGCACGCCCTTGGCTGGTCTGCAAACGCAACTTGAGCTCGCGCTAACGGAAAAAGATCCGTTGGCGCTGCAAGAGCGCTTGCAAAAAGTCAGCGCTGGCGTGCAGCGCTCCGGTCATTTGATACATCAGCTTTTGCAGCTTGCACGCAGCGAAGCGGATGCGCCGATGCAACCCTTGGATGCCATACAGCTGGCTCGCAGTGTGGCGCAAGACGCTGCGCCAGCAGCGATTGCAGCCGGTATAGATTTTGGCTTTGAATGCGATGAGGGTGCACCACTCATGATCCAAGGTAATGCTTTGCTGCTGCGCGAGGCACTGTGTAATTTGATCGACAATGCGGTGCGCTACGCAGGCCGAGGCGCAACAATTACTTTGCGAGCAAGAAAAGAAGGCTCGCATGTGTGCTTAGAAGTAGAAGACAACGGCCCGGGTTTAGCGCCCGAAGAATTGGCCAAAATATTCGAGCGCTTTTACCGCGCCAGTGATGCCCCCGGCGGTGCAGGCTTAGGTCTGGCCATCGTTCAAGAAATAGCGCATCGACATGGTGGGCAAGCGCGCGCTGTGGCTGTGTTGCCGCACGGGCTGCGGGCAGAGATTTTGCTTTAATTTTTAAGCAATTTGAGATACTAGCTGGCGTACTTGCTGTGCAGAATGCTACTGTATTTATAGTAAGGCGCTATTAGAAAAAAGCGGCCAGCAGCAAACTTAAGCCAGCCGCACACCCGCCGCATCAAACCAATGCAGCGCCTGCGTGTTTGCCGCCAAGCCAATCTGCTGCCCACGCGCGATGTTCAATTCGGGAGAGACGCGCACCGTCAAATGCGTGCCAGCCGCATCGACATCGATAAACGTATCCGCGCCAGTTGGCTCGACCAAGCTGACTGTGCCTTGCCAATCAGAATCGTTTTGCAAAACAATGTGTTCAGGGCGCAAGCCCAGTTGTGCTGCACGTTGCGGCACTTGAATTGGTGATTTTGCAGCATCAATCATGTTCATCGTGGGCGAACCAATGAAGCTGGCTACAAAAGTATTGGCCGGGCGGCCATAGATTTCAGCCGGTGTCCCCAGTTGCTGCACGATGCCGTCTTTCATCACGGCGATGCGGCTTCCCAGCGTCATCGCTTCAATTTGATCGTGCGTCACATACACACTCGTGATGCCACTGGCTTGATGAAGGCGCTTGATCTCGGCGCGCATCTCGACACGCAGCTTGGCATCGAGGTTAGACAGCGGCTCATCAAACAAAAATAACAAAGGCTCACGCGCCAGCGCTCTGCCCATGGCCACGCGCTGGCGCTGGCCGCCAGAGAGCTGGGCGGGGCGGCGATCGAGCAGATGCGTGATTTGCAACATATCGGCCACGCGAGCAATCGTTTTCGCGCGCTCAGCCTTGGGCACTTTGCGCATCTCCAGCGCAAAGCCAATGTTGTCCGCCACGCTCATGGTGGGATACAGCGCATAGCTTTGAAACACCATCGCAATATCGCGCTGCGCAGGCGGCACGCCCACCACTGAGCGGCTGCCAATTCGCACATCGCCTTCGGTCGGCTCTTCTAGCCCCGCGATGATGTTGAGCAAGGTGGATTTGCCACAGCCCGAAGGCCCCACCAAAATCAAAAACTCACCGGGCGCGACATCAATGTCAATGCGCTTGAGCACTTCAACCTGCTTACCCGCCTTGCCAAAGCGCTTCACGATGCCGTCAATTTTTAAACCTGCTGCCATCTTCTCAACCCTTCACGGCGCCAGCCGTCAGCCCGCGCACAAAATACTGCCCTGCCAACAAGTAAATAATCATGGTGGGCAAACCCGCAATCATCGCGGCGGCCATGTCCACTTCATAAGCCTTCACACTGCTTGAGGTGTTGGCCATATTGTTCAGGCCCACCGTAATTGGTTTGCTATCCGCGCCACTGAAGGCCACGCCAAATAAAAAGTCATTCCAAATATTGGTGAACTGCCAAATGAGCGTCACCATCAAAATCGGTGTCGAGAGCGGAAAAATCACACGCCAGAAAATTTGCCAAAAGCCCGCGCCATCCATGCGAGCGGCGTTCACCAATTCTTTCGGAATGCTCACGTAATAATTGCGAAAAAACAGCGTCGTACCCGCCATGCCTGCGAGGACATGCACGATCACCAAGCCGATCACGCTCGATGACAAACCCAAAGCCCCCAGCACCTGACTCATCGGCAGCAAGACCACCTGAAACGGCATGAACACGCCAAACAGCATGAAGCCAAACATCAACTCCGAGCCTTTGAATTTCCAATGCGAAAGCACATAGCCGTTCACAGCGCCCCAAGCCGTGGAGAGCAGCACCGCTGGCACAGTCATGGCCACGGAGTTCATAAAGAAGGGCTTGAGGCCATTGCAATCCACACCCGTACAAGCGCTGCTCCAAGCTGTTGTCCAGCTGCTCCAATTCAAACTATTTGGCAACGCCAATAAACTGCCTGAGCGAATTTGCTCTGCGTCTTTAAAGCTGGTGGCCAGCATCACATACAGCGGCGTGAGGAAGAAGAGCGCCGCTAGCAGCAGCACGGCATAGACCAGCGCGCGGTAGAGCGTTTTAGCGGTCATGCGGCTTGCTCCGTAGCTCTGAATACAAATACGGCACGACCAGCGCAGCTACCGTCATCAGCATCACGGTGGCGCTCGCCGCGCCCAAGCCCACTTGCCCGCGATTGAAGCTCATCGCATACATAAACGTGGCAGGCACATCGGTCGAATATCCCGGCCCGCCATTGGTGAGCGACATCACCAAATCAAAACTCTTGATCGCGAGGTGCGACAGCACGAGCACGGTGGAGAAAAACACCGGGCGCATGGCCGGCAGAATAATGCGCCAGTAAATGCGCGGCAAAGAGGCACCATCGACCTGCGCAGCTTTGATGATGCTGTCATCAATCCCGCGCAGCCCCGCTAAAAATAAAGCCATCGCAAAGCCCGCGCTCTGCCACACGCCCGCGAGCACGATGCAATAAATCGCCGTGTCCGGGCTCACCAGCCATTCAATCGGTTGGCTTGTGATACCCCAATCTTGCAAGAGCTTTGGAATACCCAGCGACGGATTGAGCATCCATTTCCAAGCGGTGCCTGTGACGATAAAGCTCAGCGCCATGGGGTAGAGATAAATTGTTCTCAATGCGCCTTCTGCGCGAATTTTTTGATCGAGAAAAATAGCCAGCAACATGCCGAGCATGCATGCGCCGCCGACATACAAAAATCCAAACACAATCATATTCTTGAGCGCCACATGCCAGCGCTCCATGGCAAAGAGCTTGGTGTATTGCTCTAGGCCTACAAATTCATCGTAGCGCGGCAACATGCGCGAACCCGTCACGCTCAGGATGCCATTCCAAATCATGAAACCATAGATAAACGCGAGGCCAAAGATAAAGCCCGGCGCGATAATTAGCTTAGGCAGCCAGTTGTCTTGTGTGCTCTGCATAGAAAATGGCTGTCAAAAAATAGAAGGAACACGGAAGTCACGAAAGTGCACGGAAACCACAGAAAACACAAAAGGTTTTTTCGTGACTTCCGTGAAGTTTCTGTGTCTTCCGTGTTCTTCTTGCTCGAACCGCAAAAAATTACTTCGTCGCTGCAGCTGTAATGAGTTTTTTCTGCGCATCAGCCACGCTCATCTTGTCGTCGTTCCAATACGCGCTGACCATGTCTTTGATTGCGCCTTCAGCGGCGGGCTTGATCGCCATGCCGTGAGCGACCGATGGCACCAAGCCGCCAGTCTTGGATGTCGCGACGAAGTCTTTGGCCGACAGCTTGGCGCAATCGTCAAACTTGCTCATGTCGTGACCCAAACGCACAGGGATCGAGCCCTTGTTTTGGTTGAACACCTCTTGGAATTCTTTGGACAGAATCGCTGAAGCCAAATCAGCCTGCGCTTTTTGAGCGCCTGCGTCTTTGAGTTTGAACATGATGAAGCTGTCCACGTTAAAGGTGTAAGCGTTCGCTGTGCCTGGCGCCGCGGCGCAGAGGAAACCTTCGCCGGGTTTTTTGCCAGCGGCTGTGAACTCGCCTTTGGCCCAATCGCCCATGAACTGGAAGCCGGCCTTACCTTGAATCACCATGGCGGTGGTTAAGTTCCAGTCGCGACCTGTGGAGGCGCTATCGGTATAGCCTTTGAGCTTTTTAAATGTCTCCAGCACTTTGGTCGTGGTGGCGCTGTTCAAAGCAACGGGGTCGAGCTTGACGAGCGCATCGTTGTAATACTTCGCACCGCCTATGCCGAGCGCCACGGATTCAAACACCGTGAAATCTTGCCAATTTTGGCCACCATGCGCGAGTGCCACAGCGCCTGATTTTTTGATCTTATCGGCGGCCACGAAGAACTCATCCCACGTCTTGGGCATGCCGGCTACGCCCGCTTTTTTCATCACATCGGGATTGGCCCACATCCAGTTGACGCGGTGGACGTTCACCGGCACAGCCACATAGTTGCCCTTGCTCTTCATCACATCCGCAACGACTTTGGGGAGCAGATCATCCCACTTCTCAGCCTTGGCCACCGCATCGATGCTGGCCAACATGCCTTCATTCGCCCATTCCTGAATCGCCGGGCCTTTGACTTGCGCGGCAGCGGGTGGGTTACCAGCTACGGCGCGACTCTTCAATGCAGTTGCAGCGTTATCACCACCGCCGCCGGCTACGGCAAAATCTTTCCATTTGTGGCCTTTGGCCTCGACCATTTTTTTCAGTTCAGCCGCTGATTTGGCCTCGCCACCGGATGTCCAGTAGTGCAGCACTTCTACGTCTGCTGCCTGCGCAGCAAAGCCAGTGGCCACGAGCATGGCGGCAGCGGTGATTTTTGTAAGTTTCAACATCTTTATCTCCTCAGAATTGGCCATTAGAACGGCCAATCATTTGCCCTGCCTGCCCTTTGCAGCCAGTTGCTTTAATTATTCTTTAATTTTTATGAACTGACGAATCGGGTTTTCCCGAGTTGTTGTTCACATGTATATTTCAGACAATCTAAAAAAGAACGATCGTTCTTTTATGATTCGACTCTGGAGACATCAATGGAAAACAAACTCCTGGCTGCCATCGGTGCAGCCATTTTTTTGCTCGTGACCACTGGCGTTGCGGTGGCCACCAACTATTCTCTGTGGATCAACGGCCGCAACAACCCAGGTGTGCAAGGCGGCAATTACGCCGATTTCACGTATTGGGGGCCAGCCAGCACGGCTGCTGGCGTGAACAAAATCTCGGTGAACTGGGATGGATCAAGCCGCGTGGCCGATCAAAATTTCCGCATCCGGGATGCGCTGGATTGCTATTGCACTGGCAGCAACTGGTGCTACGTGGCCGCACACAGCGCGGGCAACCTGCAAATTGGCTATGCCATGTCGCTCTACGGCGGCACAGCGCGCACGAAGAAGACGGGCGTGGTCTCGGGCGGCCAATGTTCCAACGCATCAGGCGGCGGCACGCAGACGGGCTGGAATATCAAGTGGGTCAATGTGGCTGCGGGCGCTGCCGGCGGCAGCGAGTTAGCG
>JANNED010000344.1:0-15515 GCA_031388245.1 Variovorax sp. | reverse complement strand
CCGCTGATTCTCACACCCAGCTGGAATGTAGATGGATCGCTGGCTTTATCGCCCCGCCTCATCAGCAAAGCGCGACAATTGCACCGCGCAAAACCATTTGATGTGGTGCATTTGCATTTTCCAGATCCCATGTCTCACCTTGCTTCTTGGGCAATTCCTGCGCATGTGCCACGCGTGATCACTTGGCATGCAGACATCGTTCGCCAAAAGCTCATGTTGCTGGGCTACAAGCCATTCCAAAACGCCGCATTGCGCAGCGCCAAGGCCATCATTGCAGCCACACCAGCGCATATCAAAAGCTCAAGCGAGTTGACTGCGCCGCATCTGCAGGGCAAGCTGCATGTTGTGCCCTTCGGCTTTGATCTAGCGCATTACGCTCTGCCCCACACCTTAGCGCAGTCATTGCGCACGCAATTTTCTGGTCAAATCATCTTCGCCCTTGGCCGCCATGTGCATTACAAAGGCTTCGATGTGCTGATCAAGGCCATGGCGCAATTGCCGCCGGATACACAGCTCGTCATTGGTGGCGAGGGCCCCCTCAGCAGCGAATGGAAACTGCTCGCCTCGCAAAGTACTGCCAACGCACGCATTCATTTCGTGGGCAAAATTGCAGACGCTGATTTACCAGCTTATTTTCAAGCATGCGATGTGTTTTGCTTGCCTGCTGTGAATCAAGCCGAGGCATTTGGCATTGTGCAGGTGGAGGCATTTGCTTGCGCCAAACCCGTGGTGAGCACGCGGCTGAACAACGGTGTCGATTTTGTCAACCAAGATGGCATCACGGGCTACACCGTTACGCCCGCAAGCGTCGATGAGCTGGCGCACTCGCTCCAGCGCTTGCTGGCCAGCCCTGCACTGCGCCAGCAGCTGGGGCAGCAAGCCATGCAGCGAGCGCGGCAAGAGTTTTCGCTGGAGGCTTTGCGAGCAAAGACTTTGGCGGTTTACCAGAAAGCTGTGAGCGGGCAATGAGCATTCTTGTGACTGGTGCAAATGGTTGGGTCGGGCATGCGGTGTGCGTTCACCTTAGTGCTGCGCAAAAGCAGGTAATGGCCGTAGCGCGGAATATCAAATCGCTATCATTTAGTGAGCAATATAAGCTGTATTTATGCCGGGAAGAAGCCGATTTCACTCAAATTTCTACTGTTGAGCCGCTTTTGAGCTCAGTAGATGTCGTTGTGCATTGTGCAGCCCGGGTTCATCAGCTGAATGACGCGGCCTCTGATCCACTGGAAGCTTACAGACACATCAACTGCGCAGCGACCCTCGCCTTGGCGCAAGCTGCAGCGGCGACGGGCGTGCGCCGCTTCGTTTTTTTAAGCTCGGTCAAAGTCAATGGCGAATTAACCTTGCGCCATCAAGCGTTTCGCGCCCAAGATGCTGCGCCGCAAGACCCGTATGGCACCAGCAAATGGGAGGCAGAGCAAGGCTTGAAGGCTATCGCTGCGAAGACCGGGATGGAAGTGGTGATCATCCGCCCACCCTTGGTCTATGGCCCCGGCGTGAAAGCCAATTTCCACACGATGATGCGCTGGCTGCACACAGGGATTCCGCTGCCTTTGGGCGCAATCAACAATCAGCGCAGCTTGGTGGCTTTGCCAAATCTGGTGGATTTCATATCGCTCTGCGTGACGCACCCCAAGGCTGCAAACCAGACTTTTATGGTGAGCGACCAGCAAGATGTGAGCACCACGCAGCTGCTGCGCGACTTGGGTGCTGCGCTGCATCGCCCTGCCCGGCTTTGGCCTGTGCGGCAAAGCTGGCTAGCGCTGAGCCTCCAGGCCATAGGCAAAGGCGGCATCGCCCAGCGCCTGTGTGGTGATTTGACCGTGGACTCCTCCCCGGCCACACGATTGCTGGGCTGGACTCCGCCTGTGCGCTTACAACAAGGCTTGCAGCTCACAGCCCATCACTTCCTTGCGTCACAAACCAAGACGTCTGCCTAAAACCGATCCCTCTGCTGATCGCCCGCCCTTAAAATCAATAGCTTTGGCTCTGACTTATTTTTTAGCGGCCGCTTTTTGCCGCACCGACACCCCACCATGAGCGATCACAACACCTCCGCCCCATCATCTGCATCCCCTGCTCTCGACGAAAATTCTCTGATTGCCGAACGCCGCAGCAAGCTTGCCGCGATTCGCCAGCGGACAATCGCTTTCCCCAATCATTTCAAGCCGCAGCATAAAGCGTTTGACCTGCACCTTGAATACGACAAGCAAGACATGCCCAGCATGGCAGACGCGACGGTACCCGTCATCGTCGCAGGCCGCATGATGCTCAAGCGCGTGATGGGCAAGGCCAGCTTTGCTTCTGTGCAAGATGGCTCAAGCTCGGTCGTCAATGAGGGCATCACTGTTGATAACCCTAGCCGTATTCAGCTCTATGTGAGCAAAGACAGCATTGGTGAAACCGATTACGAAGCTTTCAAGCACTGGGATTTGGGCGACATCGTCGGCGCGGAAGGCAAGCTCTTCAAAACCAAAACTGGCGAGCTATCCGTCCTCGTCACGAAGATCGTGATGCTCACAAAAAGCCTGCGCCCCTTGCCTGATAAATTTCATGGCATTGCCGATCAAGAGGTCAAATATCGCCAGCGTTATGTTGATCTGATCACCGATGAGGTGGCGCGTGAGAGATTCAGAGCGCGCAGCAAAGGCGTGAGCAGCATCCGTAATTTCATGATTGAGCATGGCTTTTTAGAGGTGGAAACACCCATGCTCCACCCCATTCCTGGCGGCGCAAATGCCAAGCCTTTCACCACGCATCACAATGCACTCGATCAAGACATGTTTTTGCGCATTGCACCTGAGCTGTATTTGAAGCGGCTGGTGGTGGGCGGATTCGAGCGCGTGTTTGAGATCAACCGCAACTTCCGTAACGAAGGCATCTCAGTGCGGCATAACCCTGAATTCACCATGATGGAGTTTTATGCGGCGTATTGGAATCACCATGATTTGATGGATTTCACTGAGCGCCTGATCCGCGATGTGGCCACACGCGTCTCGGGCGGCACGACTCTGCCTTACCAACTCGGCACCACGCTGCACAGCATTGATCTGGCCAAGCCTTTTGCACGCTTGTCGATCCGCGAGGCCATTGTGAAGCACACCGAAGCAGGCGAAGCAGGCGCAAACAGCCGCGATTGGCTCACCCATGCTTTGCGCAAGTTAGGCAAAAAAGAAGACACTGACAAACTTTCAACACGCAGCATCGCCAGCTTGCAAGTGATGTATTTTGAAGAAGTGGTCGAAGAAAAGCTGATTGAGCCCACCTTCATCTGCAATCACCCCACTGAGATCTCACCGCTTGCACGCGCCAGCGACACCGACCCCACGATCACCGAGCGCTTTGAGCTCTACATCACGGGCCGCGAGTTTGGCAACGGTTTCTCAGAATTGAATGATGCCGAAGAACAAGCCGCCCGCTTCCAAGCGCAGGCGAATGCCAAAGAAGCCGGCGACGATGAAGCCATGTATTACGACCAAGATTTCGTACGCGCCCTCGAATACGGCATGCCCCCTACCGGAGGCTGCGGCATCGGCATTGACCGCCTGATGATGATGCTGACCAACAGCCCCAGCATCCGAGACGTGATCCTGTTCCCTGCGCTGCGGCGTGAGGTTTGAATTAAAGAAAAACAGGGTTTTTGCCGGCTTTCTGATTGCATAGTTTGCTATTGAATTCATAGTCAATTTCCGTTTGCCCTGACTTGGACTCGTCCTGAATCTGGAGTAAGACATCTGACTCAAGCACAGACGCTACTAGCCGCGTCTCATCGCAGCAGAAGCCTCTGGTTCTGATGCACAACATGGCTTAGCAAAATATAAACCGCCGCCGACTCCAATGTCCCCCGCCGAGGGGCTTTCCTTTGTCAAGCAGATGCTTCAAAAAGCACTTGCACGTGTCCGCGCAGTCCTACCAGGCAGTAATCTGGATACGTTGTAATCAAGCAGCAATGCGCCGAATACTTTTAAGCGCAGCCAATCATCCCCCCCCCCCAGCGGAAACCATTGGGCGTTTGAATCAGAAATTTTTTGGCAACTGCGCGCGGGGAAAGGGTTTGACAGGGATGGCCTCAGTCGCGTGTGTTTTCAAAAAACTTTATGAGGCAAATGCACGATGGTACGACGCAGGTGAGCGGGTTGCGTCAAACTCGTTGCGTGTAGACCATCTTCACAGAAATGAATCGGTTGGCGATCACCGCAAAAATTGGGGTCAGAGCACAATTTCGTCTGGGCTTGAATTCGCTTCGGGAAATTGAATGTCCTGAATTGTGATCTGACCCCATTTTTTGCTGCGTCCTCAACAGCGCTTAAGCCTTCTCCGCTATCGCCTTCTGAATCAAATCAATAGCATCAGCCAGCGGCATCACCGTCCCCTGCGTCGCGCCGCGAGCGCGCACGGCAATCGTGCCGGCTTCTACCTCACGGTCGCCCATCACCAAGATGTAGGGCACTTTTTGTGCGGCGGCCTCTGCAATTTTGCGGGTGATTTTTTCGCCGCGTGTGTCGGAGGTTACGCGCAGACCCGCAGCTCGCAATTGCGCGGCGACTTTATCGACGTGGCCAGCTTGTGCATCCGTGATGTTGCAAACTACCGCTTGCACAGGGGCGAGCCACGCGGGCAGCGCGCCGGCATGTTGCTCGATCAAGATGCCAATGAAGCGCTCTAAGCTGCCCACAATGGCGCGGTGCAGCATGAGGGGGTGTTTTCGCACGCCATCGCTATCGACAAACTCTGCGCCTAATCGCTCGGGCATGTTGGGATCCACCTGAATCGTGCCGCATTGCCAGGGGCGGCCCAGCGCGTCTTTGAGCGTGTATTCGATCTTCGGGCCGTAGAAAGCGCCCTCGCCCGGCAGGTATTCAAAATCGCAGCCGCTGGCCTTTAAGCCTTCGGCCAGCGCATGCTCGGCTTTGTCCCAGCTCTCCTCGGAGCCGATGCGTTTTTCGGGGCGGGTGGAGAGTTTGTAAATGATATTTTTAAAGCCAAAATCTGCGTAGACTTTTTGCAAGAGCGTAGTAAACGCGATCACCTCGGCTTGGATTTGATCTTCGGTGCAGAAGATGTGGCCATCATCCTGCGTGAAGGCGCGCACGCGCATGATGCCGTGCAGGCCGCCGGTCGGTTCGTTGCGATGACAATTACCGAACTCGCCAAATCTGAGCGGCAAATCGCGGTAGCTTTTGATGCCCTGCTTGAAGATCAAGATGTGGCCGGGGCAGTTCATCGGCTTCAAAGCGTAATCACGCTTTTCGCTCTCCGTGACAAACATGTTTTCGCGGTATTTATCCCAGTGGCCGGTTTTCTCCCACAGGCTTTGATCGAGAATTTGCGGGCCTTTAACCTCTTGGTAGCCGTTATCTTCGTAGACCTTGCGCATGTACTGCTCGACCTGCTGCCAGAGCGTCCAACCCTTGGGATGCCAAAACACGGTGCCGGGGCTGTGCTCATCGATGTGAAAGAGATCCAGCTCGCGGCCGAGTTTGCGGTGATCGCGCTTTTCGGCTTCTTCGAGCATGGTGAGGTGTTGCGCCAAATCTTCTTTGCTGGCGAAGGCCACGCCGTAGATGCGCTGCAGCACTTCATTGCGATGATCGCCGCGCCAATAAGCGCCGGCCAGCTTCATGAGCTTAAAGAATTTGAGCTTGCCTGTGCTGGGCACGTGCGGGCCACGGCACAGGTCTTCAAACTTGCCTTCGCGGTACAAGCTCACCTCTTCGCCCGCCGGAATGCTGCCAATGATCTCGGCTTTGTAATGCTCGCCTTGCGCTTTGAAATAGGCAATCGCCTCATCGCGCGGGAGCACGCGGCGCTCGACTTTTTCATCCTTAGCGGCCAGCTCAATCATCTTCTTTTCAATCGCCGCCAAATCTTCTGGCGTGAATGGGCGCTTGTAGGAAAAATCGTAGAAAAAGCCATGCTCAATCACCGGGCCAATCGTCACCTGCGCATCGGGGAAAAGTTCTTTCACGGCATAGGCCAGCAAATGCGCGGTGGAGTGGCGGATCATCTCTAGGCCATCGGCATCTTTGGCGGTAATGATGGAGAGCTGGGCATCTTGCGAGATGGCGTAGCTGGCATCGACCAAAGTGCCATCAGACAAAGCCACACCGGGCGCGGCGACTTTGCCGCCGAGTGCAGCTTTGGCTAGGCCAGCGCCAATACTGGCGGCCACATCCAATACAGTCACCGTGCTTTGTTCAAAACTGCGCACAGAGCCATCGGGGAGCGTGATGTTGATCATGAAAAAACCTACGAGAAATAAAAATTGAAAACGATGCAGGCCATAAAAAAAGCGGCCTCAGGAAGAAGCCGCTTACTATAAATTTAGTAGCATTCAGCGCAGATTCCACGCCGGCTCCTGCCATAATTGGCATGAAAAATCGGTGGTAGTTCGCGGTGTCATAACCTGCATTGCCTTTCCCGAGCCTTATGCGTTAAAAACGAAGATTTTAACCCAAGGCTTGTAGCGTATGTGTGGCTCACTAACGCGCAACCTGAGCAAACAACTCATCCATCGGCTCGCCATAGATTCGCTCAATGCGCTGATCCAGCGTGGGATGCGAGGCCAGCCAATCGCGCAGGCGGCCTTGCACTTCTTGGGTGTCAATGAGCAGCATGTGTCGTACGGAAGAATGGGTTGGCATAGCGCGGAGCTCTTGGCGCTGCAAATACAACACCTTGCGCAAAGTGCGTCCTAGGCCTTCTTTGTTGCGCGTCCATTGCACGGCGCGGGCATCGGCCAAGTATTCTCGCTCGCGGCTCACAGCGCTTTTGAGCAGCTGGCCGCAAAGATGCCCCACCCAGCCGCAAGCCATGATGGCAAATCCAAACAAAGCCCAAGGCCCACGCTCGCGGCTGTCTAAATCAGGCTGAGCGATGCTGCGGCCAAAGTTGTAGAGCATGTCTAAGCCGCCCACCATGCCTGCCAAGCGCATATTGAGCAGGGTGTCGCCTTCCCGCAAGTGGCTCAGCTCATGGGCGACCAAACCCTCCAGCTCATCGCGATTGAGCGCCTGCAAAGCGCCATCTGTCACCACAATGGCCCAATCCGCCGGCCGCCAGCCCGCAGCAAACGCATTAACTTCCTGCACTCTGGGCAACACCAAAACCGCTGGCATGGGCATATTCGCTGCCAGCGTTTGCTCCTGAGCGATATGGCGCAATTGCTGCTGGGCAAAGTCTGCGTCCTCTTCAGGGATGCGTTGTGCACCCAAGCGCTCTGCGAGCATCAAGCCGCCTTGCGTGAGCTGCCCCGATTCGAGCCACCAGCCACCGAACACAAAAAGAAGCACGACAAAAGTGTTCGTCCAAAAAAAAGACTGCGGCAAAGAAAAACCGCCCAGCCAATTGAATGGCCAAAGCAGCATCGCCAAATACAGGGTGGCGTTGACGGCAAGGATCAACACCACAACGAAGCCGGCGAACGCCACAAGCAACCAGCGTGACCGCGCACGCGCTTGCGCTTGATGTTGCCAAATCCGCACGGGGGATCGCCGCAGTAGCGCCGTAAAAAGCGCCGCTAGAGCGCAATCCGCACGGTTTCGCGCTGCTGCGCGTTGTCCGTCGAGCGAAGCACGCCAGCAGCCTCAAAGCCAAACAGCTTGGCGACCATCAGATCAGGGAAGCTCAGCGCAGCGTTGTTGAAGGCCAATACTTCGTCGTTGTAAGCCTGACGAGTGAAAGCAACACGGTTTTCGGTGCTCGTGAGTTCCTCGCGCAGGTCGCGCAGCGTCTCATCGGCTTTCAGCTCTGGATAGGCTTCGCTGAGCGCGAGCAACCGCCCCAAGCCTAGGCTCAAGGCGCCCTCTGCGTCTGCCAACGCCCCCGCAGCAGGCGCACTGCTTGGCTTGGCTCGCAAGGCGTCGCTGGCACTTATGGCGCGAGCGCGGGCCAGCGTCACGGCCTCCAAAGTTTCCCGCTCGTGCTGCATGTATTTGCGTGCCGTTTCGACCAAATTAGGAATCAAATCGTAGCGCCGGCGCAGCTGAACATCGATCTGGCCATGCGCATTTGAAATGCTGTTTCGCAAAGCGATCAAGCGGTTGTAAGCAATCACAGCCCACACCGCCAACGCCACGAGAACCATCAGTGCGATCCATCCAGACATAAGCTGTCCCTCTCAAAAGATATGAATGATAACCAAGCGGTGATCAGAGCGCACCTTGGACTGTTGGTTCGTCGCCGCAATCCATGAAGCCCGTGCCGCTGCAGCGCGGGCAAGGCGTGATCACGGTTTGCTTCTCCACCTCAAAATTCTCATTGATGTTTTCGCTTTCGATACGCAGCTCGCCTGTGCCGTGGCAATCGGCGCAAGGCGTGCGAATGAATGCACCGGTTCGGTCGCTGTCGAATGTGTTCATGCTGAGCTCCTTTTGAATCACTTTATCGCGATTGCGCCAAAAAAGAAACAGGATTCATACGCCCAGCAAAGCACGTGCGCGAATCAGCTCTGTGCCCAAGAATTGGCTGGCCAGATAGTGCTCAATGGCCTGCTGGCGCTGTGGAGCAGACAATTCGGGCGCAAGTTTGTAGACTTGGAGTTGGCTTCTCGCCGCTTGCAGGCGCTGCTCCCATTGCTGCCACTGCGCTTGCTGGGCAGCTTCACGCTCACTGGCTTGCGGGTGTGCGGCAGGTGTGGCAGGTGTTGTGATTGGCTCGGCTCGTTCGGTCTTGCCGCCCTGCCCGGTTTGTAGGCGCATCAGCATCTGCTGCAATTGGCCTTCTTCCTCGGCATAAAACGCATCCGCCACATCCGCGCCCAGCATCTGGCGGCGTACATATTGCCGCTCACTGAGCGCTGCGCTCCAGCTCTCGTGCTTTTGCACATTGACGGCATGCTGCCACGGGTGTTGCTGGAGTTGCACATAGCGGCTCCACAGCGCCAACATTTGGCTCAGCGCAGGCTCCTTCAGTTCTTTCTCAGCCGCTTGGCGAAACACCGCCTCAATGCTGGCCAAAGGCATCTCGCCAGCAAGGCTCAGGTAGTAATCAAAGCGCTGGCGCTGAGCCCGGCTGGCTTTCAAAGCCCCAAGCGCATTGACGCCCCAATCACCGTCGGGCTGCGTGCCAGCAAGCGAGGTGTGGGCCAAATCGGGGGCTGGCAGGCTCAGCGTATTTGCAGCGGTTGCCGTGCGCGCAGCGCTCGCTTGCCCGGCAGCAAACGGATTGGCCGCGCCCGCTTGCTGCCAGCCTGTTGCAGCCGCGCCCTGCACGGCTTGCGCCTGCTCAGCGCTTGGCCAGGCCACAAACACGGCCAGCGCTGCAGCAGAAGTCACTATCAAAAAAGTAGCGCGCTGCCTATATTTCATGCCGGGAAACACCAGTTTTGACGATGAACCTTACAAACCGAGGTTCTTCAGGCGATTGGCTTGCGACCGATACACCGAGATCGGATCAGAGCTGAAAATGCTGCGCAGGCCAAACACATGGTTCACTTCATCAATGTGATTCCAGCCGTAATCATCGCGCAGCACCTTGCCCCAATGGCTTGAGCAGCGCCCCACCAAGCCATCGTTTTGCTCGAAGCCAAAAAACAATGCGCCCGCGCCTAAAAATGCATCCGATACATCGAGCACGTTGGTATAAACCGAGGTGCCGCCCATGGAGTAGTAGCGCACACCATTGACCACTTCTGCGCCCTGCCCGCAGCTTGATGTGGGCGCACCAGCGGGGAAGCGGCGGTTGAAATCCTGTGCGCCGGCGGTGGAGAGCGATTGCAGGGAAGCCAACGCGTTTTGCGGGTTGGATGGGCTGCCCGAAAGATACGCCACCACACTGCTCAGGCCATTGACCACGCCAGCGACCAAGCCCGTCGTGCCCGTCCAGTTGGTGATGCCTTGGAGGCCATCGGCCACTTTGCTGCCTTGATGCGGTGTGCCCACCGTCGTCACGCTGGCCACCAGCGCTGGCGCGATGCCTGCCACATAACGAATCGTGTTGCCGCCGTGGCTGTGGCCGATCAGATTGAATTTTGTGTGGCCATAGCGGGCTTTGAGCGTTTGCAGCTCACTCAGCAACTGCTCGCCGCGCACTTCGGTGCTGTTTGATAGAGACACACTGGCAGTGAACACCGTTGCCCCGCTGCGGCGCAGCTCAGAGGGCACGCCATAGAAATACTGCACGGGGCCAAGCGCATCAAAGCCCAGCAAGCCATGCACCAGCACGATGGGGTGCTGAGTTTGGGTGTAAGTGTCGGCGGCACTCAAAACAGCTGGGCTGCTGAGCAAGGCGAGCGAGGTGGCGCAAGCAACGAGAAAGCGTTTCAAGGTTTGTCTCCTGATGGTTTTGGCTGAGTTTTGCGCATCAGCGCGGTTGGAATATGGCTAGGTGCGGGGAATTATCGAACGAACGTTCGTTTTTATTTATTCTGGTTTTCTCTTACTGGAAAACCCGCTGTAGCAAATATTTCCATCGCTCTAGCCTGCTGACACCACGCTGTCAGGAGCACGGCAGCAGACTACGATGGCACTCGATTGGAGTGTGTCAGAGTCTGCTGCAGGCCTTGCCGGCCTCATGCCAGCTCAAAGGAGAAATTGATGAAAAACGCTGTGAATTGGTTTGAAATTCCCGTGGCTGATTTGAGCCGCGCCATGAAGTTTTATGAGGCGATGACGCTCTGTCCGCTCAAACGCGAGGCCTTTGGTGCGCCGGGCGAAGAGATCGCTGTTTTCAAGACGGATACCGAAGAAGGCGTGAGTGGCTGCCTCCTCGCCAGCCCAAACAGCCAACCGGCACAAACGGGCAGTTTGATCTATCTCAACGCCGAGCCGAGTCTCGATGCTTGGCTGTCTCGCGTGGAGCGCTCGGGTGGCAAGGTAGCCCTGCCCAAAACAGCGCTGCCGCCGGGCATGGGCTTTTTTGCGCATGTGCTGGATAGCGAAGGCAACAAGGTGGGCCTGCATGCACTCGCATGAATTGCAAACCAGCTTCACACCGCTTTGGCACGAGCCCACAGCGGCCGTGAACAACTGGATCGCCGTGGCCAGCGCAGCGCATGCCAAGCGTGGGCGCGATGCAACGCAAGGCCATTTGCAGTGTGGCTTCATGCAGGTCTGCCATGGCAAGCGCTCTGCAGTGGCGCGTGTGCAGCCGGGAGACCGCGTGGCTTACTATGCGCCCGCCACCGAGATGGGCGGCAAAGACAAGCTGCAAAGCTTTGTCTCGCTGGGCATCGTGCAAGAGACCGAGCCCTATGCCTTTGACATGGGTGGCGGCTTTGTGCCCTGGCGGCGCGATGTCCGTTATCTGGCTGCGCAAGAAGCACCGATTGCGCCCTTGATCGATCAATTTGAATTTGTAGAAAACCCCAAGCGCTGGGGCTATCCGTTTCGATTTGGGCTGTTCAAAATCAGCGATCACGACATGCGATTGATTGCGAAGGCGATGCAAGCGGATGTCAAATTACTATGGATTCAATAGCATACTTTGTACATTCAATGCCGGCAAACAGCCTCTTTAACTTGCAAAACATCCCTTTATACTCATCGCATGCGCCGTGCTGATCGTTTGTTTCAAATCGTCCAGCTCATCCGGGGCCGGCGGCTGACCACGGCGGCTTGGCTCGCCGAGCGGCTGCAAGTCTCTGAGCGCACGGTGTATCGCGATGTGGCGGATTTGCAGCGCCAAGGTGTGCCGCTGGAGGGCGAAGCAGGCGTGGGTTATCGCTTGGGCAAAGGCTTTGATTTGCCGCCGCTGATGTTTTCCACTGATGAAGCGCAAGCGCTGGTGGCTGCGGTGCGGATTGCGCAGCCTTGGCTCGATCCGCAATTGGCCGCTAGCGCGGAAGATGCACTGTCGCGGGTTCTCAGTGTGTTGCCAACGGCGACGCGAGCAGCGGCAGAGAGCTTGGTCGTGAGGGTCGCGCCGCTGGGGCTAGAGCCTGCTGTGCATCAAGCGTTGCAGCAATTGCGGCAGGCTGCGCAGGCCAAGCATCTGTGTCAGTTGGCTTATCGCGATGCGAATGACAAGCCCAGCAACCGGCAGGTGCGGCCGCTGGGCGTGTTTTATTGGGGCAAGGTGTGGACGCTGGCCGCTTGGTGCGAAACGCGGCGCGATTTCCGCAGTTTTCGGGTGGATCGGATTGACAAGCTCAAAGTGAGCGAGGCGCATTTCAAAGACGAGCCGGGCAAGACGCTGGCAGATTTGCTGCGCAAAGTGCAACGGGAAGGCGGAAACTTCAAGCTTTAGCTTTTAAGCCAACGCAACAAATGCTTGGCCACGCTTTGGCTACCCAGCAGCTCAAAATGATCCGTTTCATACACCACGGCTTGGCGTGATGCGGGGACGCGCAGCGGCAACCCAAGCGCGGGCTTGTCTTCTGAGGCCAATGCGCTTTTCACGGTGACGAGGCCATCGCCAAGCAAACGCTTGAGGGGTGCGGCCAGATCGACTTTGTGTTTTGGTGCAGGCGCTTTTTGCAGCGACGGAGGCGCTTTTTGCAGCAACAGAGGCGCTTTTTGCTTTGTGCAGGCCAGCGTATAAAGCTTCACATGCTTCGGCCAGACTGGTTTTTCTCCAGCAGGCGTGACCGCACCATCACGCAAATTTTGGATGCCCGCGCTGCGCACGAGGCCAAGCCTTGCAAAAGGCGCAGTGTAAGGGCTGATGCCCAGCACAAAATCAATGCCGCGCCCTGCGCGCTCCAGCGGCGCACCGGCATGCGGCGTGCCCAGCGTGATGAGCTTGTTCAAATGCTGAATCCAAGCCTGATTCGATTGCAGGGCTTGATGGCAAGCGCTTCGCGCGAGCAATCCGCCCATGCTGTGGCCGATGATCACCAGTTCGGTGATTGGTACGGACCACTCTTGCAACGTGCTTTCAAGTAACTCTGCAAAATCCGTACCGTTTTCGGCAATCTTGCGCCCCGTGTTGTAGTGCAAATAAATCGATTCATAACCATATTGCTCAGAGAGCATCGCGCCATGATCATGACCATCGCGCAGCCACTGCAAATCATTCATGCACAAGCCATGCACGAGGATAAGCAGTTTGCCGTTCTTCGTGGATGGCTGCAAAGCCCTGCCCTGCTGGCGAAATTGCATCTGAATCGCCAGCGGATTCTTCGTTGCAGCCAGCGTGTCACCCAACACACCATTGGCCGCTGCGCGCACCGTTTCTCGGTAAGGCGCAGCGGATTTGAGTTTGAGCTGCAGCGCCAATTGCTTGGCTGCGGGCGCGAGCGCTTTTGACACAAGCGGCATCTGCGCCACATCTAAGCCGCGGTGGATGCCCCAGCCCACCACGCCCGTGATGCCGCGCACACCGCGATAGACCAAGCCAGTGATACCGCGCGTCTTGTTCGGCTTGGTGACTTTGCCTGCAAGTGGCAGCGCCAAGCCAGAGATCGCGCCATGCATCTCCTCCACCAAATCCGTGATGCCTTGCACGGCTGAAATCGCCAAAGCGCTTGTGCCGCGCACAGCACCTAATTCGCGGTCAAATGAGTGGATTTTGGATTGAATTTTTTGAGCCATGCGCCGAGCATACGCGCTCTGCATTCGTCGCGAAAGATACGCCATGCCCAAGCCATGCCGCCTAGAATGTTGCGATGAACACTTTTCTCGTCAAAAAATCCGATCTTGCGCAAACGCAGCTTGTCGCCAGCGAATCATCTCCTTTGCAAAGCGGCCAAGTGCGGCTCAAAATTGATGTGTTTTCCCTCACGGCCAACAACATCACCTATGCCAGCTTTGGCGATGCGATGAAGTATTGGGATTTTTATCCGACAGGCGATGAATGGGGCGTGATCCCGGTGTGGGGCTTTGCGAATGTGACGCAATCGCTGTGCGAGGGCGTTGAAGCAGGCCAGCGCTTTTATGGCTACTTTCCCATGAGCGATACCGTGACGCTTGCGCCCGCTCGCGTCTCGCCCAGTGGCTTTTCAGTCAGCGATGGGCCGCGTGGCAAGCTTGCTGCGGTGTACAACAGCTACAGCAACTGTGCCGCCGATCCTTTCTATGCGCATGGCAGCGAAGCGGTGCAATGCCTGCTGCGCCCGCTCTTTATCACGAGCTGGTTGATTGACGATTTTTTGGCTGACAACGACTTTTTTACCAGCGAAGCGGTACTGCTGTCTAGCGCTTCAAGCAAAACCGCTTATGGCACGGCGTTTTGCCTCGCACAGCGGCCTACAGCAAAGCGCCCCAAGATCATTGGGCTCACCTCGCCGGGCAACGTGGCTTTCTGCGAATCGCTGGGCTGCTATGACCAGATCATCACCTATGACAAGTTAGAAAGCTTGGGCTCGGCCCTGCCCTGCACCTACATCGATTACGCTGGCAACGCCGCTTTGCGCCAGCGTATTCACACCCATTTCACGCAGCTCCAATACAGCTGCTCCGTCGGCGGCACGCATGTGCAAGAGCTCGGCGGCGCGAAGGGCTTGCCCGGCCCCAAAGCCACGCTGTTTTTCGCACCGGCACAGATTGCCAAAAGGCGTGACGATTGGGGCGGCGCTGTGCTCAATGCGCGCTTGGTGCAAAGCTGGCAAGCGTTTGCGCTGCGCGTCTCTCAATCTGACGCAACTTGGCTGGATGTTGAAACTCATACGGCATCGACGGCCAGCGTGGCCTATGCCAGCTTGCTCACAGGACAGCTCAGCCCGCGCAGTGGGCAAGTCTGGTCACTCTCAAATCAATAGCGCTCTGCGCAGTATTTATGCCGGCTGTACGTTAAATCTGTGCTGATTTTCTTTAAAAATTAGAGGTGAAGTATGTTTGAAGGCTTTGAATCACGCAGCGTGAATGTGAACGGCATCGAGATTGCGTGCATGATCAGCCGTGATAAAAACAGCCCAGCATCTGTAGTCGCTGACAAGCCCGCGGTGCTCATGCTCCATGGCTTTCCGCAAACCAAAGCCATGTGGTCGCGCATCGCGCCCGTGCTCGCGCAGCAGTTCACCGTCGTCTGCGCTGATCTGCGCGGCTATGGCGATTCGGCACAGCCGCCTTGCCTGCCTGATGCGAGCAATTACAGCTTTCGCGCCATGGCTGCTGATCAAGTGGGGCTCATGAAGGCGCTGGGCTTTGATCGCTTTCACTTGATCGGCCATGATCGCGGCGCCCGCACCGCACATCGCTTAGCACTTGATCACCCAAGTGCCGTTAAATCTCTCACCCTGATGGACATCGTACCCGCCAGCGAACTTTTCCTCAACGTCACGCGGCAAGTCGCCGGTGCGTATTGGCATTGGTTTTTCCTCTCTCAGCCTGCGCCCTTCCCGGAGCGCTTGATCGGCGCTGATCCTGATTATTTTTACGAGACTTGCCTGCTTGGCTGGGGTGGCGCAAAGCTCAGCGATTTTGATGCGGATCAGTTGGCGGATTACCGCCGCTGCTGGCAAAAGCCCAGCATGATTGCAGGCTCATGCGGCGATTATCGCGCTGCGGCCAGCATTGATCTGGCCAACGATCAAGCCGACATCACCTCAACTGTAAACTGCCCCAGCCTCGTCTTCTACGGCGAGCATGGCGTGATGAACAAGCTCTACGATATTCCTGCGCAGTGGCAAAGCC
>JANNED010000302.1:0-2553 GCA_031388245.1 Variovorax sp. | reverse complement strand
GTATCGCATGAAGCTGATGGCCAAGCATCCACGCCATGTTGCAGCTCTGCAATTGGCGGTGGATCAATCAGGCTACGGCAAGAAAACGCTGCCAGCTGGTACGCATTGGGGCGTGGCTGTGCACGAGAGCTTTGAATCTGTCGTGGCGTATGTGGTGGAAGCAGGCGTGAAAGATGGCAAGCCAAATATCACGAACGTGACCGCTGGCGTGCATTGCAACCTTGCAGTGAACCCGCTCTCGATCGAAACGCAAATCCAAGGCTCTGCCGTGATGGCGATTTCCACCATGCTGCCCGGCGCAGCGATCACACTCAAAGACGGCGTGGTGCAGGAAAGTAATTTCCACCAATACCCGATGGCTCGCATCACCGATGCGCCTCCCATTGCGGTACATATCGTGCCGAGCAACGATGCGCCCAAAGGAATTGGCGAGCCTGGCCTGCCGCCACTCGCGCCAGCAATTGCGAATGCGCTGCGCCGTGCGACGGGCAAGCCGCTGCGCGAGATGCCGTTTAAACTGGTTTGACAAGCTTTCTAACCTGCTGAAACAAAGAAGCCGCTCTTAGGCGGTTTCTTTATTGATACAGATCAGAGGCGCAGATGTTTCGCCCACCGTCGTGTCAGTCGCTCGCGCTTTGCGAGGAACGCATCCAAGTGTATGAAAACCCGATGCCCAGTGTGCCGCCCGTTTTGCGTTTTACCAAAGAGCTGGCTTCATTGCGAGCGCCTGCCACGCTATCTGCACGGACATAAGCGAATAATCGCCAATCAGTGTGGATGTCTTTGATGACAGCGGTCGAGGCGCGCAGATTCATCAAACCTCCTTGGGCTTGAAAAGCAGGGCGGGTGGAAGTGGCGTATTCATTGGCAACGCCATAAAGCGTTTCAGATAAACGCGTGTCTGCCCAAGCCGCGCCGCCGCTCACCGTGTAAGACCAGCCTGAACCCAAGCGGCGCGCATAGTTCATTGTGGGCTCGAATTTCAAGCCTTTGAATTTCAATCCATCACTCACATCGAACACGCCGCGCACGGGAATGTCTAAATTCCAGCGGCCGTTTTTAGCTTCTGGGTTGAGATGAATCAGGATGCGCGGCCCGAATTCCCCTAATGTGCCAAGCTTGGGCATACCCTCTCGCGCTTTGAGTTTGTTAGAGCCTGCTCCTAAAGTACCGGCAAAACTCAAATCAAGTTCATAGCGTGGCGTGTTGATGGCGCGCAGGCCGACTGCGTCACGATCTGCCCGAAAATATTTACCGCGATAAATCAAAAAAGGCAAGGCAACCACGCGATTGACTTGCTCATCCGAGCCGGGATAGGCCTGCTGAGAAGCGCCAATACCTACCGCGCCAATTTCCCAGAGCGGCTTAGACGCATTTTCGCTTTGTGCATGAGCAAAACCACAAATGCTCAACAGCGATGAAAGGACAATGAGATGTGAAAAGCGTGAGTGCTGCGAAGGCATGGTTTGTTCCTAGGAAAGAATACAAATATTTTAGGCGGACAGCCTTCAAATGAGTGAACACCTTTTCTGTGTCAAAGAGCAACGATAAAAATTATTTTGCGATGCTGTTGCCATGTATTGCTCGGTTTTAAATCAACGCACAAGAGGGCTTGATGGCGGTATTGAAGGTACACTTTGAGCTCTCTAAATTTCATGGCTCAATAAAGCTTAAATCATTGATTTATATGAAGAAATTTGTATTTCTGATGGATTCAGCGCCATGCTGTTGAATCCATCAGAAATGCTTAAATTTTTAAGCAAATTCATTGTCTTCGTATGTCTTCCCCCGGTTCCGGTTTAAACATTGCCCAACAAGAGGCGGTCAATTTTTTGCATGGCCCTTGCCTGGTGCTTGCTGGCGCGGGCTCGGGCAAGACGCGGGTGATCACGCACAAGATTGCGCGGCTGATACAAAGCGGTGTGCCGCCTGAGCGGATTGCGGCGATCACGTTTACCAACAAAGCCGCGGCTGAAATGCGCGAGCGGGCGAAGGCTTTGCTGATGACGCAGATGGGGAAAGCTGGCGCAAAGGCGGCAGGGCAAGTGGTGATTTGCACGTTTCACGCGCTTGGCGTGCGCATGCTGCGCGAGAGCGGGGAGGCGGTGGGCTTGAAGCCGATGTTTTCGATTCTTGATACCGATGATGTGCTCGCGATGATCAAGGATGCGGGCGGCAATACCGACAACAAGCAAGCGCGGATTTGGCAATGGGCGATCAGCGCTTGGAAAAATGCGGGCTTGAATTCTGCGCAAGCTCTTGCACAAGCCAAAGATGATGATGAGCGCGTCACAGCAAAAATCATGGAGCGCTATGAAGAGCGGCTCACGGCGTATCAAGCGGTGGACTTTGATGATTTGATTGGCTTGCCACTTAAGTTGCTCTCAAATCATGTGCAGCCTGCACAGATCTGGCGAGAGAAATACGCGCATATCTTGGTCGATGAGTATCAAGATACGAATGCTGTGCAGTATGAATTGCTGAAACGAATGATGAGCTCGCCCGCAAGATTCACCACCGTGGGCGATGACGATCAATCGATCTATGGCTGGC
>JANNED010000275.1:0-8779 GCA_031388245.1 Variovorax sp. | reverse complement strand
AGCCCGACCCAAAATGAGCTTTTGTATATTGCCGCCGGAGAGCCGCGCCACCGGCTGATTCGCATCGCGCCCAGAGACTTTGCCGCGCACATCAAAGCGCTCCACGATGCGCTGCGCATGGGCTCTCGCCGCCCGCTCGCGGATGAATCCAGCGCGGTGAAACACACTCTTTTTCGTATTCAATTGCTCGCTGATCGCGTTTTCCCAAAGCGGCAAATCAGCCACCACGCCTGTGCCTTTGCGGTCTTCAGGAATGTGCGCAATACCCGCTTGCACAAAAGCCGCCACGCTGGCGGGCGCAGCTTTGCCGCCGAGCAAGAGCTGGCCAGAAGCAGCCTTGAGCCGCCCACAAAGCAATTGCGCCAGCGCCAATTGCCCATTGCCCGAGACACCTGCAATGGCAGTGATCTGCCCGGCATGCAGTTGCAAATTCACGCTGCGCAGTAGCTCCCGATCAGTGATCCGTGCTGAGATGTTTTGCAATTCGCAAACTATTGTCTTGTTCGCAGCCTGCACCGCACGGCTGCGCTGAGTTTTTTGTACCTCTTTGCCCACCATCCACAGCGCTAATTGCTGCTGCGATACGTCGCGTGCCTCAGCCACCGCCACTAATTTCCCCTGCCGCAGCACCGCCACGCGATCACTCACGCGCAGCACCTCGGCCAGCTTGTGGCTGATAAAAATAATGCTCATGCCTTGCGCTACCAAGGTGCGCAGCGTGGCAAACAGCGATTCACTCTCTTGCGGCGTGAGCACGGCAGTGGGCTCATCCAAAATCAACATCTTTGCGCCGCGATACAGCGCCTTCAAAATCTCCACCCGCTGCTTTTGCCCGACCGAGAGATTGCCCACCAGCGCATCTGGCTCAACCTCTAAGCCAAATTGGCTTGCAGCCCTTTGAAGATGTGCGCGAGCAGCTACTCTTTGGGTAGCAAGCGACCACAGGCTTTCTGTGCCCAGCATCACGTTGTCCAGCACACTCAGGTTATCGGCCAAGGCGAAATGCTGGTGCACGATGCCAATGCCAGCATTCAAAGCAGCTTTCGGATCGCCGGATTTCAGCGGCTGGCCATTGACTTCGATGCTGCCACTGTCAGCGACGTAATGGCCAAACAAGATAGAGACGAGCGTGGATTTGCCTGCGCCGTTCTCGCCCAGCAGGGCGAGGATTTCGCCGGCTTTGACTTCCAACGAAATGTCGTCATTCGCCACCAAACTGCCAAAGCGCTTGGTGATGTTTTGTATTTTCAGGGCTGAATTCAAGGTAGAGAAAAAATACCAACTTCTGGAACGCGAAACCCGCGAAGATTACGCGAAAGACGCGAAAGACGCGAAAAGTCAGAAAATCCGAAAAGAAAACCGAGGACTCTGTTGGCTATTTGAACCCCAAAATTTGGTATTTCTTTTTCGCGACTTTCGCGTAACCTTTGCGTCTTTCGCGTTCAAAAAGCTTTTAAATATTTACTTAAACGAAGCCTTAGGCTGCGTATCGTCCACCTTGACCGTGAACTTGCCCGCCAAAATCGCCTCCTGCTTCGCCTTCACCTTGGCCTTGACTTCCGCTGGCACTTTGCTCTCAAACGTGCCCAGTGGCGACAGCTCCGAGCCTTTGAATTTCATCATCGAATACTGGCCATAGTCTTCTGGCTTGAACTTGCCTTCTTTCACGAGCTTCAAAGCGCGATCAATCGTCGGCTCCATGTTCCAGAGGGCGGAGGCCACCACGGTGTCAGAATATTTGTCTTGCGTGTTGATCACATTGCCAATGGCGAGCTTGCCTTTTTCTTTGGCCGCATCTGATACCCCAAACCTCTCGGCATACATCACGTCGGCACCCTTGTCGATCATGGCAAATGCAGCCTCTTTGGCCTTGGGGGGATCAAACCAGCTGTTGATGAAGCTCACGGAGAATTCCACTTTTGGATTGGTCTCTTTCGCGCCCATCATGAAAGCATGCATCAAGCGATTGACCTCTGGGATCGGGAAGCCGCCGACCATGCCGATTTTGTTGCTCTTGGTCATGCCGCCAGCAATCATGCCCGACAGGTAGGCAGGCTCTTGAATGAAGTTGTCAAACACGCTGAAATTCGGCGCTTGCGGCTTGCCTGAGCTGCCCATGAGGAACATGGTTTTGGGGAAGTCTTTGGCCACTTTGCGCGCTGCGGCTTCCACAGCAAACGATTCTCCCACGATGAATTGATTGCCGCTTTTTGCATACTCGCGCATCACGCGCTCGTAATCGGCATTCGTCACGTTCTCAGAAGCCTTGTATTCAATCTCGCCACGCGCCTCGGCAGCTTTGAGCGCTTTGTGAATGCGGCTGACCCACTGCTGCTCAAACGGCACAGTGTAGATCGCGGCCACTTTCATCTTGGCCTGCGCTGATGCTAGGCCGGGCGCTGCAAGGGCTGCTGCTGCGGCAAGCGCAAGGGTGGTTCTGCGGGTGATGCTCATGGTGACTCTCTTTCTTTGGGTTGGACTAGGGTGGGGTGAGGGGGAGATTTTTTGAACGCGAAAGACGCGTAACTTTCGCTTATTTCGCGTTCCGGATGTTCGGTATTTTCTAGAAACTAAGCATTCATTTCGTTCCAAAAATACGATCCCCCGCATCACCCAACCCGGGCAGGATGTAGCCGTGATCGTTGAGTTCGCGGTCGATGGAAGCAGCGTAGATGGGAATCTCTGGATGGGTTTTTTGCATGGTGCGCACACCTTCTGGGCAGCCAACCAAGCAGACGAATTTGATGCTCTTAGGTTGCAGTTCTTTGATGCGATCGACCGCTGCGACAGCAGAATTGCCAGTCGCCAACATTGGATCGACCACGATCACGTGGCGTTCGCTCATCTCTTGCGGCATCTTGAAATAGTATTCCACAGCAGTGAGCGTCTTGGGATCGCGATACAGGCCCACGTGGCCTACGCGTGCACCAGGCACCACATCGAGCATGCCATCGAGCAAGCCCGTGCCTGCACGCAAGATGCTCACGAAGACGAGTTTCTTGCCATCCATCACGGGGCTCATCATGGTCTCGAGCGGGGTTTCGATTTCAATATCACTCAGAGGCATATCTGCTGTCACTTCGTAGGCCATCAGCGCAGCCAGCTCGCGCAGCAAGCGGCGGAAGGTGTTGGTGGACGCATCTTTTTTGCGCATCAAAGTGAGCTTGTGCTGCACCAGCGGATGGTTGACGACGAAGCAATTGTTGTTGTAGTGAGAGACCATGAGATTCAAGCCCTGTTAAAAAATCGTGCCATCTGAGTCTATCGGGAAAGGCGGTGTGCCGCCGCGCAATTGCTGCGCAAGCACGCGGCCTGCCGCCCATGTGCCGCCTTCTAAAACGCAGGCCAGCGGCATTTGTGCTTGCGTCAAGCTCAGTTGTAAGCGCACGAGCTGCGCGAGTTCATCAAGCAAAGCCACGGTGAGCGCACGCCATTCCACGATAAATTCTTCGCTTGGATGGTGCGCAACTTTTGCCACATCGGGGTGTTTGAGTGAGAGCACGCCGCCATCGAGCAGCAAACCGCCGTTGCGGTATTCGGGCAGGCCAGTCAGGCGATCCAAACCCGTGATTTTTATACCGCTCCATTCAAAAGGTTCGAGCAGTGAATAGGTGAGCCACTGAGAGAGCTTGTGAAACGGCATCCAGCCGTCTGTTGTGTCGCTCCTGCCGAGCGCTGCATGCGGCCAACAGTCGCCGACTGCTTGTGCATCCAACACGCTGCCCGAAGGCCAGATGCGCGAGAGCGTTTTAAGAAGCAAGACCAATATGTCGTGAGCTGCTATGAATTGCGTAGCGCTCTGCGCAGGCTCTTTGCCGGCTTGAGTGATAAAAGTGTATAAATGGCCCACGCGGGCAGATTCTCCAAACACTTCGGGCTGCTCAGCCAAAGCTTGACCCAAACGTTGCAGTAAATTCACTCGGCCTTCCAAGCCCACGATGGGGTTGTTGTGCGTCACTTGAAAAGCCTCGGCAAGCTGCACCGTGGTTAAACGCTGCAAGCCAACGCTATCCGCACGCAGCGGTTGGGCTGGATCGCTGGAGAACAAGCCATTGCAAAACGCATGAAAACTCGCCACGCCCAGCCCCTCCGAGCGGGAATGCACTTGCCCGGTGCGCTCTTCTTTGTAATGCCAAGCAGCGCCTGCACCCGCATCAAGCAGCACGCTGATGACAACAAGATCAATCAGCACGACCGCATCGTTTGAAGCCCCTTTTTGAATCTCGTCCAGCCACACGCGCCGCTGCACACCGCCCGCCTCAAAATGCCGCCAACGGCTGTGATACGGGATTTTTAAATCGGGGTAGCGACTGCGCGTGGTCTGTGCCACAAGGCTGGCCACGCTGGGCAGCGCATCATCATGCACCGCGAAATGCATTGACTGTCCTGCACGGGCGCGTGCCAGCAGCGTGGCCGCTCTGCTGCGTGTCGTCGTGGTGTCAAACAACGTATCCAACATATTTTAGAAATAAATGCAGTGTTTTGCCAGCGTATTGACAATGTAGTTTGCTATTGAAATAATAGCAATTGAATTATTCATTCAGGCCTCGCCCTTTGGCGATGTTGAGTTCATCGGCAGTGGGCAGAGCACTTGGCGTGAAATATCCCGCTGCCATCTTCGCATCCATTTCCACTTTTGCGTCATCGGGAATCAGATTGTCTGGGATGTTCACGCGCTCGCCCACCTCAATGCCACTTTGCGTGATCGCATCAAATTTCATGTTGCTCATGCTCACCAAGCGATGAATCTTCGTGATGCCCAACCAGTGCAAGACATCAGGCATGAGCTGTTGAAAACGCATGTCTTGCACGCCAGCCACGCATTCTGTGCGGGCGAAGTAATTGCCAGCTGTGTCGCCACCGGCTTGTCGCTTGCGAGCGTTGTACACGAGGAATTTCGTCACTTCTCCAAGCGCCCGGCCTTCTTTGCGGTAGTAGCTGATCAGGCCCACGCCGCCTGCGCCACCGACAGCCTTCGACTGTGCGCCGCGAATGCATTCTTCAATCGCATGCGTGAGATACGGGCGGCAGGTGCAAATGTCTGAACCAAAAACGTCCGAGCCATTGCATTCATCGTGCACGCGGGCGGTGAGCTCCACGGCTGGGTTGGCCAAATCTTTCGGGTCGCCAAAAATGTAAACCGTGAGCCCGCCAATTGGCGGCAAAAATACTTCTAAATCAGAGCGCGTCACCAGCTCAGGATACATGCCGCCCGTTTCCTCAAACAAGACGCGGCGCAAATCCGTCTCGGAGCAGCCAAAGCGCGCGGCCACACTGGGCAAATGCCACACGGGCTCTACGGCTGCTTTCGTCACCACAGCCGCGCCACTCTCCGAGAGGATTTTCCCATCGGCTTTCAAGCGTTTTTTTTGCATGGCCTCCATCACCTCGGGCAAGATCACATGCGCCTTCGTTACAGCGATGGTTGGGCGAATGTCATAGCCTGAGGCCAATTCATCGCTGTAATAGCGCGATATTTCTGCGCCCCAAGGATCGAGGGAGACGATTTTCCCAGGCTGCGTCCAGCTCGGATAGGGTCCGAGAAAATCTGTTGGCGATGTGTTGGTTAAATCCGCGCGGTGCTTCGGATCCAATGCACCAGAGGCCACGGCCAGAGCTCGATAAATGCTGTACGAGCCGCTGTGTGTGCCGATCACGTTGCGATGGGATCGGGATGTCGTGGTGCCCACGACGGCGCGGCGCGTGGCGGCATCAGCTGCGCCCCATTGAATCGGCATCGCACCTTGTCCGCTGGCGTGCGAGGTCAGGCGGATGTGCGGTCGAGTCTCAGTCGTCGGGATGCTGGCAGCAGTCATGGTGGGCAGATTCTGTCAAAAAGATATCTTGCGATGATTTTTAGATTCATGCAAGAGGTGTGCCCAGTAGTGCGATCCATTCGTGTGAGATAGACATCAGATGGATTTCGATATAAGCTGGATCGTGCGCATCAAAATTGCGCTTCATCATCCTCGCAACTGCATCGTCTCAAGGAAGCCGCTATGAAACCCGTCATTGAATTGCTCAAAAAACGCGACACCAGTCTGTTCCATGTTGCACCTGAGGTGATGGTTTTTGATGGTTTAAAGTTACTGGCCAGCCACGGTGTGGGCGCGATGGTGGTGCTAGAGCAAGGTGCGCTCGTTGGCATCTTTTCAGAACGCGATTACACGCGCAAGGTGGCTTTGCAAGGGAAAAATTCCAAAGAAACACCCATTTCAGAGATCATGACGCGCCATGTCATCAGCGTGCCACCCCATGCCGGAACACATGTTTGCATGTCTCTCATGAGCACGAATAAGATCCGTCACTTGCCTGTTGTCGAAGGCAGCAAAGTGATCGGTTTGATTTCGATCCGAGACATCATGGATGACATCATTGCGGATCATGAGCAAACCATCACGCACTTGCAGACTTATATTTCAGGCTAATTTTGAAAAAGAATTGACCGCTAGCCGGCATAGAATATACGCAGAGTGCTATTGTTTAGTGAGTATTAAGCAGGCACGCCTTTGTTGGCCAGTGCATCTGCGCGCTCATTGCCCGGATCGCCGGCATGCCCTTTGACCCAGCGCCATTCAATTTCATGGCCGCCCGTGTGAACCAATGCATCCAGCGCTTGCCACAAATCCACATTTTTCACAGGCTGTTTAGCAGCCGTCTTCCAGCCTTTGGCCTTCCAGCCGGGCAGCCATTCGGTGATGCCTTGCAGCACGTATTTGCTGTCCAGATGCAGCGTCACTTTGCAAGGCCGCTTGAGCGCCTTGAGCGCTTCAATCACGGCCATCATCTCCATGCGATTGTTTGTCGTCTCTTTCTCGCCGCCGAAGAGCTCTTTGACCGTTTCACCCGATTGAAGCAAAGCGCCCCAGCCGCCCGGGCCAGGATTGCCTTTGCAGGCGCCGTCGGTATAGATGGTGATGGGGTTCATCGCCCACCCACTCTCAAACGCACATGCAGGGCGCAAGCCACAAACAAAATCATACAAAGCACAACCTCTGTCATCGCCAGATAGGAGCTCGGGGCGCGATCCGACACAGCGCGCGTGATGCCTTCTGCAAAATACAGCCACACCATCAAGCTAACCCAGCGATAGGTGTACATGCGGTTTTTCAAAAAACCTGCGAGTGGGATGCAAAGCGGCAGCACTTTAAGCGCGAGCCAGCTGCCGCCGGGGCGAATCGGCGCGAGCACCAGCTCCCATGCCAAGCCTAAGACGATCAGCGACAAAAGGCTGCCCACGGCCAGCCATTGAATCTGGCGCAGGCGCTCTATGAGCTCGGCGGAGGGGGTAGGCGTGGGTGTGAGAATGCGCGTGGCAGAGGCAGCGTTGTCGGTCATTCGTGGTTGCTCAAATCAATCAATTCAACATGGCATGATAGCGCCCATGAGTCAGTTAGACCGCATTCGCGCTGAAATCCCTGTGCTGCTGGAGACCTTGCGCACCTTCCCTTGGCTGAACACGGCTGCTGTGCTGCGCGAGCGCTTTCGCGAAGATCGCTTGGGGCTGACCGCATCGAGTTTGACGTTTACCACCGTGATCGCGCTCGTGCCCTTGGTCACGCTGATTCTCGCGGTGTTCACGGCCTTTCCTGTGTTTGGCGCGATGCAAACCACACTGCAAACTTGGCTGGTGCAAAGCCTCGTGCCAGACAATATTGCCCGCACGGTGCTGGGCTATCTCACGCAGTTTGCTTCGAAAGCCTCCAGGCTGGGAGCTGTGGGTTTGATTGCATTCGTCGTCACCGCGCTGGCGCTGATTTTTACGATGGATCGCACGCTCAACAATATTTGGCGTGTGCGTCAGCTGCGCCCGTTTGCGCAGCGGCTGCTGATTTATTGGGCTGCGCTTACCCTCGGGCCCGTCTTATTGGCTGTCAGCTTGACATTGACCTCGTATGCCCTGTCTGCCTCGCGCGGCTTGGTGGGCGTGATGCCTGGCGGCTTGCGCTTCTTGCTCGATGCACTGGAATTTGCCTTGCTGGCTACTGGGATTTCTGCCCTCTATCACTACGTGCCGAATACGCGAGTGAAATGGGCGCATGCAGCCGCCGGCGGCATTTTCGTGGCCATTGCATTTGAAGTGGCTAAAGCGCTGCTGGCGTGGTATTTGCGCAGCGTGCCCACCTATGCAGCGGTGTATGGCGCGTTTGCCACTGTGCCCATTTTGCTGCTGTGGTTTTATATCGCGTGGGTGATTGTGCTGTTTGGCGCGGTGATTGCAGCTTATTTGCCCAGCTTGCTCTCGGGTGTGGCCAGGCGTGGCGGCTCGCCTGGTTGGAATTTTCAGCTCGCCTTTGAAGCGATCCAAGCACTGGATGCGGCTCGTCAAACAGATGCCAAAGGCCTCACGCCATTGCAACTGGCTGCTCGCCTTCGGGTGGATGATTTGCAACTCGCTCGGCCATTGCAAGCGCTGCGTGCGCTCGATTGGATTGGCAGCCTCGACAGCCAAGGCGACGCAACACAACGCATCATTTTGCTGGTCAACCCAGACACCACGGCCCTCATGCCGCTTGCACACACATTATTACTGCCCGAAAAAAGCATCGATTTTTGGGGAAAAAATGGCCTTTCTCCGGCACACAATCTGCGTGGAGCGCTATTGAATTCATAGCGATCATTTTTGAGTGACTTGCAGGATAAGATTTTGCACTGATGCGTTCTTTGTCAGACTGATTGGTATAATTTGCATGCAATATTGCAAAAAACTTCAACGAGTAGCCATCATGAGTAGCCAACGTCGTACCTTCATCATCCACAGCGCAACAGCCGCCGCAGG